>JAFQOJ010000061.1 GCA_017403265.1 Clostridia bacterium | reverse complement strand
CTTTCCAACAGCTCTTTGCGGCTTGGCACTCGCCTCGCCGCTTTTTATTGTAGCTTCGCTCGTTTTTTCTCCCCCAGTAGAACTGGGGGTTTATTTCCACGTCTAAAGACACCAAATAAAAGGGCAAGGCATAGAGATTTATGCTTTGCCTTTTTTATTTTGTCTTTTCAGATATTCACTTTCCGTCTTGCAGCATTAATATTGGTGTGTTATAATGATCATAATCAGTCAAAATCATTATAATACTTTCAGGAAGTGATAGTTATGAAAATAAAAGCAGCAATTTTTGATATGGACGGCACCTTGGTTGATTCTTTGATGCTTTGGGATGTGATTTGGTCAACCTTTGGTGAAAAATATTTAAATAATAAAGAGTTTAGACCCAGTGCCGATGATGATAAAGCAGTTCGCACGCTCACTTTAAAAGATGCGATGGAGTTAATACATAAAAACTACAATTTGGGAGATAGTGGGTTAGAGCTTTTAGATTTAGCAAACAATATTCTGCTTGATTTTTATTTCAATAGGGTTGAGTTAAAAGAAGGAGTGCGTGAGTTTTTAGAGTTCTGTAAGAATAATGGCGTTAAAATGTGCATCGCCTCTGCAACTGCACCCGAGCTTGTAAAGGTTGCAATAAAGCGCTGTGATATTGAAAAATATTTTTTAAAGGTTTTTTCTTGCTCGGATTTAGGTTTGGGAAAGGATAAACCTGATATTTACCTGTTGGCGAGTGAATTTTTGGGCGAAGAAATAAAAGATACTTGGGTTTTTGAGGATTCTGTAGTTGCAATTGAAACTGCAACAAAAATAGGAATGTCCACGGTAGCTATTTATGACCGCTTTAATATTGGTCAGGAAATAATGAAAGAAATTGCGACAGTATATGTTGCCAAAGGCGAAAATATATTAAAAGTTATAGGTGAATAAAATACTAATAAAATCCGAAAGGAGATTTTAATATGGAAAAGCTTTATAACAATATAATATTACCTGATGATTTTGACAAAGATATGAGCTATCCCAATAATGTGCCATATCTTAAAAATCCGCCTGAGGTTATAAATGTAACTGTAGGCAGACAACTTTTTGTGGACGATTTTTTAATTGAGCAAACAGACCTTGAAATAGAGTACCACAAGGCTAAAAAGTTTGAGGGCAACCCAGTACTTTACCCCGAGACTAAGCTTGAAACCGAAACAGGCCGTCCGTTGCTTGCCCAAAAAGTGGTGGTGTTTGGTACGATGAAGATGAGAAAAAATATAAAATGTGGTACGAAGCAGGCTGGCTTCACACTTTAGCTTATGCTGAATCGGCCGACGGCATAAACTGGGTAAGACCTGAGCTTGATTTAGTACCGGGCACTAACCAGATTTTACCCTTTGACCCTGAGGTTAAATTTGAAGATAGTCCGCTTGAAGCACTACAGCCAGACTCTTGTACTTTCTTTATTGACTATGATGCACCAAAAGAAGAGCGCTACAAGATGGCTCACCACGGTCCGCGTTGGGCGGTAGGCGGTGTGAACGGCACATCGGCTGACGGTATCCATTGGAAAATTCACGGTCTTACAGGCCCCGGTGGTGACCGCTGCAGTGCGTTTTACAATCCTTTCCGAAAAAAGTGGGTATTCAGCATAAGAAGCGACTTTACAAACAAGGACCCTTATTTTTACGAAACACGTACACGCGACTATTTTGAAAGCGATAGCTTTACCGAAGGCATTGAGTGGAAGTTTGAAGAAAGAAAGCGTTGGCTTGCGGCAGATATTGAAGACGAATCCGACCCATATATGTTTAGTACAACCTGCTTAAAGGGTTTCGAAGACCCGAAAACCGATAAAAACGCTATGCCAGGTCTTTACTGTGTTGACGCAATAGGTTACGAAAGCATTATGCTTGGCATGTTTGAAATTCATAGGGGTCTTAATAATAATGATTTTGGCGACCGCGGTGTGCCTAAAATTACCGAGCTTATTCCTATGTACAGCCGTGATGGCTTTAACTTCTCGCGTCCTAACCGCAAACCGCTTATTTGGGCTTCACGTTACGATGGTGCTTGGGATAGGGGATATGTTCAGTCGGTAGGCGGCGGATGTATTATCCACGGTGACGAATTGTGGATTTACTATTCGGGCTTTTCGGGGGATGAAAGCAAGGCGCGAAACCTGACAGGTAAAAATGCTCAGGAATTGGACGATTTCTATACAGGCATGTACTGTGGTGGCGCAACAGGTATTGCAATTCTCAGACGTGACGGTTTTGTTTCAATGAACGGTAACGGTACTCTTTTAACCCGTAAATTAGAGTTTACAGATAAAAAGACAATGGGTATAAACGCTATTGGTAAAGTTAAAGCCGAAATTTTAGATAAAAACGGTAATTTACTTGCTGTTTCTAAAGAGTTTAACGGGGATAGTACTAACTATACCCTTGATTTTGGGGATTTTGATATTTCTACCCTTAACTGTAAGGTTATCAGAATTAAATTCTATGTAGACGGAAAGCTATTCGCTTTCGGCTTTGCCGATGAAAACGGCGACTACGGCGGAGCGCACGCTGCGGGCATTGCCGACATTTAGGAGAATTGTAATGAGGGAATTGTATAAGGGTAATACTGCAAATTATCCCCGACTTAAAACCGATAAATTTTTTATAGATTACGAAAATTCTTATAAGTTTAACGGTTTTATAGATGAAGCTATAAAATATATTGAAAATTTTCAGCTTTTACGCCCGGAATTATGGAAAAGATTTGTGCACCAATTTAGAAGTGATGCCGATTTGGATGGTGGTTGGCGCGGTGAATACTGGGGTAAAATGATGCGTGGCGCTTGTTTTACCTACTCTTATACCAAGAATAAAGCGCTTTATGATGTTTTAACCGCTACTGTCAAGGATATGATGCTGTCTTCCGACCAAGATGGTAGAATTAGTACATACCCTAAAAGTAACGAATTTCATCATTGGGATATTTGGTCAAGAAAGTATGTACTTCTTGGTATGCAGTATTTTATGGAGATTTGCGAAGACGATAAATTCTCAAAAGAGATTACAAGGTGTATGTGCCGACAGGCAGATTACATTATGTTAAAAATAGGAGATACCGAAGGTAAAACCCATATAACTAAAGCAAGTCACCATTGGCGCGGGCTTAATTCTTCGTCACTTTTAGAGCCTATTGTAAGGCTTTACGATATAACGGGTGAAAAGAAATATCTCGATTTTGCTACATATATTGTAAATTCGGGCGGTACGGAAGTGGTTAATATTTTCGATTTAGCTTATAAGGATGAATTATACCCCTATCAGTACCCAATAACCAAGGCTTACGAAATGACATCTTGCTTTGAAGGTCTTTTGGAGTATTATAGAGTGGTAGGTACCGAGTGGCACAAGACCGCAGTTATAAACTTTGCTAACAAGGTTTTGGAAAGCGATTTTACCATTATTGGTAGCTGTGGCTGTACCCACGAGTTATTCGACCATTCTTCTGTGCGCCAAGCAAATACCACAAACGGAATTATTGCGCAAGAAACCTGTGTTACGGTAACGCTTATGAAGTTTATGTATCAGTTATCGCTACTCACAGGCGACCCCAAGTATTCGGATGCTTTTGAAATTTCAATGTACAATGCTTATTTGGGTGCTATTAACACAGAAAAGGTAATAGAACCCAAAATAAAAAAAGAGCATCCTGATTGGGCAATAGAGCCGCTTCCGTTTGATAGCTACAGCCCCTTAACCGCAGGTACACGCGGTAACGGGGTAGGCGGATTAAAGGTTATGAGTGATATGCATTACTATGGTTGTTGCGCTTGTATCGGCGCTGCAGGTAACGGCTTAATGGCAAAAATGGCGGCGCTTACAACTGATGGCGGTATAGTTTTAAATATGTATTTTGACGGTACTATAAAAACTAAAACACCAAAGGGTAATCTGCTTATAATTGAAACCGATACAAAATACCCAGTAGACAACAAAATTCGTATCAAGCTTGAAACACAGGAAGAAGAGTTTGAAATTTTGGTTCGGAACCCCGCATGGAGTGAAAACACAAAAATTTCGGTTTGCGGCGATAATATTGCTGTAAATAAGGGCTATGTAAGGCTTAAAAAGGTATGGAAAACAGGCGATAGCGTGGATATCCAGTTTGATATGCGAACTAAGGCCATTAAACCGATATCCTACGGCAGTCAGGTTCTTATGAACCATGTTGTATGGGGTGCTAATTATATGATACCTACCTTCGATAAGGAAGACGAAAAAGCAAAATATCATTTAGCTTTGGTAAGGGGTCCTATAGTTTTAGCGCAAGAAAACCGTTTGGGCTACAGCGTAGATGCACCTGTTGATATTAAGGTGAAGGATGACGGTTATGTTGATGTGCAGACTCCTTTACAGAGGGTTGCTCCTTATAAGAATATTTTGGAGCTTTGCGTACCCTTGAGTGACGGAACATTAATGCATGTTACCGATTACGCATCGGCTGGCAAGCTTTGGACAGATAAGAGCAAAATGGCAGCATGGATATTAACTGAAACGGCTCAAAATTAGAAGTAATAAAAAAGGCTATCGCGAGTGAGTAAATCACTTGCGATAGCCGTTACTTTTTTTATAAATATTTATACTTGCATTATCTTTTTAATTGCAGGTATTTTAAATAAAATGGCGGCGCCGAAGGTGGTTATAACAATTTCGGGTAGCATATATCCGCCATTGTAGCAAAGGGAATAAAGCCAAACGTTGCTCCATTCTTCGGGTAGCCAAATATCAAAGATAAATACGCCTGTGGTATAGTGGCATAAAAATCTTAAAACAAGCGCCATAACAGTACCCAAAACCATACCGATTACACCCTTTTTGGCAAATGCGCCTGCAAAGCCTAAAACAAAGTAGGCGAGTATATAGTCGATTAGGAATGTAAGCACAAGGGTTAAAGCGGTAAGCCCCCAAGAGCAAACTTCCCCAAAGCTTAATAGCATTTGCCCTAAACCGTAAACAAACGAGCAGGCAAGACCCCATTTTACACCGTACATACATGAAAGCATAACAACGGGAATCATACTAAAAAGTGTTACCGAGCCACCAAGCGGTGGGTCATACACCTTAATGGTGCTAAGCACGGTTGCAAGCGCGATAAATACAGCGCTGACGCATAGGCGGTAGATGTGTTTTTTCGAGTTTTCTTTCATTTTTTGTATCTCCTTTTTTCTTTTTTGCAATTACCTTGAGTTTTAAGATAAATACTCTTTAAGAAATACAAAAAGCCGCAGGCAATTATACCTGCGGCAATACGAATACTGTATTTTCCTACGGCGGCATTATCCGCATCAGGTTATCGGTCGAAGTCATAGTTAAAACGGACTTCCTCTCAGCCTAAGTTTCATTAAGCTCCCTAATTGCAATGACATTATACACCCATAATAAGTGTTTGTCAAGAGTGAAAAATTACATAATAAATGCCATAGCGCCCATTGGTAGTATAATCTCTTCAATATCGTTGTTTATTATACCGGTGCTTAATTCTTCACCCATACAGTTTACAGTTTTTACGGCTTTACCCTTGGCACCCTTTACGAATACACTCTTATAAGGGGAAGCATTCACTATAACGGTATAATTGTTAGTGATATCTGCCATTCTATCGGCATAAAGGGTTACTACCGATTTATCACTGAGCGTAGCTTTAACCTTAGAATATGAGCTTTCGGGACAAACTGCTGTTAATTTACCGTTAAGCAATATTTCTCTATGCTCGCGCCAAAAGTTCAAATAGTATTTTGACATTTTAAGGTGCTCGTCTGACAATTTATCTATAAGCATTGAAAACTGCGGAACGCTATATAAAATGTTAGCAAATTGTAGGCTTGCGGATTCTACACTGTCGTTATAATTCCACATAATCATATCGGAATGAACGGCAGTATTACCTGAAGTAAGTCTTAAATCCACTATTGCAACGCGGTTTCTTATGGCATCACTCGGGCAGTCGCCAACTCGCAGCATATTGCCGTAGCAACGAATAGCAGGACCTACATAGCTTTGTCTGAATTCTATAAGAACATCGGGGTTAATTGCGCGAAGACGGGTATTAACATCCTTCATAAGAGTATCAATAGCATCTTCAAGTGACTCAAAATCTCTTTTTTCGTCATATTCCAAGCCTCTGCCCTTAAGGGCAAAGGTATCTATAAAGTCAAGCTTTAAGCCGTCAAGTCCCCAATGCTTAATTGCGTTTTCATAAACTTCGCAAAGATAATCGCGCACTTCTTTGTAACGCGGGTCAAGGCAGAAAGCGTTGTTATGCCATTCGTACAAAAGCATATCCTTAAACTTTTCATAAGCCTTAGAATAACCGCCAACAAACGGTACCGAGTACCATAGCATAACCTTCATACCCGTTTTATGAATACCGTCAACAAAGGCTTTCATATCGGGGATTTTATTTTTGCAAACCTCCCAGTCACCGCAATAAGCATAACCGCGGTTATTGTCATCAGTCTGCCAACCGTCATCAATTATAACGGTATCCATACCTAAGGGCTTTGAAAGCTCACACTGTTTAATAATTTCTTCAGGAACTAAGTTTTGGTGGAAGCTATACCATAGCGAGTTCATGGGCATTTTAGCATCTTCAGGTACAAATGCGGGGGTGTAGAATTGTTCCCACCAAGCGCTTACTTCATAAACGCTTTCATAAAACGGAATTTTTCTACGGTCAATGCGTATAGTGGCATTATACTCGGTAAGTGGGGTAGTGGGGGTGGTGAAAAAGGATACCTCGCAGTCAAATTCGGCATTTTCTTCACGAACACCTGTTGCAATATTGATAGGAGTTTTAACATCGGATACTGCTATACAAAGGCTATTATTGCCGTCTGCGGATATAAGCGAATGTACCGGCATACCGAAAGCTAAACGTGAGCCTGTATAGCGTTTTCCCCAGTTAGGGCCTAAATGGCGACTTTGACCGATAAGCGGACTCCATGTAGAGTAACATTCTATATCGGGGAAATTGAATCTTATTTTAAAATTACTGATTTGCATTTTTTCTTCAGCACTTAAATGAACATCAAGATATGTAATCCCGTCTACCGTTTTTTCAGTTAGTGTAATATGCTCTTTAGCACTTAAATCTTTAACAAAAAAGTCCATAAGCTGTTCTCCAATCGCGGTTTATAAGTCTATATCGATTTCGTAATTTTCATCTATCAGAATATAGTTTAAATTATGTCTTTTAGCAAGTGTTAGTACTTGCGCGTTATCCTTTAAAACATCTTCTAAAGTGCAGTCATCATCTAAGCGCTTTTCAATAACACTTGCATATTTTTTTATGTTTAGAAAGTTGTTGCGTATATAATTTTCACTCATTACAAGGCAATAATATTTAATATCATTAAGATATTCTTTTTCAAAATCCTTTGCCCAACAAAACGGAATATAACACCCTTCAACAATAAGATTTTGCTTGTTTTCTATAGAGGTTTTAATTATTTCGCGCACTATCGGCCATAGGTATTCGGTTAAAGCGTTATCATCGCTTAAGGGTGTAAGCGTTGTGTTTTTGCTGCGAATAAGCCCCATTTTTAAATGGTCTATAGAAAGGTAAGGATATTTATATTTTTCAAGTAATTTTTGTGCGAGCGCAGTTTTGCCCGTATGCGAAGCACCTGTAATTAAAATAATCATAACGTTTCCTTTTTGGTTAATCAATATAAATGGTTTCGCCAGGGTTTATACTATATAGCTTACTGTCAACATCAAACCAAACGGTATATAAGGTCGGGTTGTAAACGGTGTGACCGTTAGCGCTGTAACGAAGACTCTTATACGCTTCGACATAATCGTATATTTCAATATTGGTGGCATACCATACATCATCATTACCGCTTAGCTTTTGGCAAATTTTTTCCATATGCTCCCAATTGTTATCACGGTCTAATTCATAGCTATGACCCCAAATATAAAAAAGCCTGGGAATGCGTCTAGCGTGGTATGCTTTTTCAGAAATATCTAAATTCAAAAATTCATCAATAAACTCAAAAATTTTCGGGTTGTTATGGTGTGCAGTAGGCATCCAAGCGTGAAAATCTTCGGGTAATTTAAAAGAATTATTATCCCCACCAAGAGTTCTAGCATAAGCAATATCTAATTCGGTTAAATATTGTTTTATTGCTTGGTAGCTGCTAAAGTTTCCCATTTGGGTTATACCTGAATCGGGGTACGCCATACCGCGAATAATTTGGTTGCACATTTCTTCAAGCTTTAGTCGGCAATCAAGCACATCGCGAATACCTTCAATTGGTCTTAAATTGCCGTTTGCTCTGTGATAAGCCCCGTGGACAGCAATTTCGTGACCGGGATTTAGAAAATACTCTTTAATTTGCTGTTTATTATAGTTTCCCTTTTCTAAGCACGAGCAGGTAAAATTAAAGGTGGCTTTAATGCCGTATTTGTTAAATAATTCGGTAAGTTGCCTATCTTGCGGCGCGCCATCATCATAACTAAATGTGACAGCCCTTGCTTTTCCGTTTGGATATCTCATAAATTTACTTTGCATATAAATCTACTCCTTTGCTGTTAAGTACTAGCTATTATAACCCAATAGATTATAAAAATCAAGGTTGTTATTTTATTTCTTTTTATCGTGGCGGAGCATTCCAATAAATATGGAAAACAGGGTGAAGGTTTCACAAATAATTGCTCCCCAAGAGCCTGCCGCTATATTATATATAAGCCATGCTGGTGAGCTTATAAGTCCGCACTTTCTGATATTGGCGGAATCTTTAAGCCGAAAGCCGATATTAAGCGCCAGCATACCAATAACGGGCAGAATTTCTATTATCAAATTAAAGGTTGTCGCCTCTTTGCCAAATACTGTGAAATTTAAAATATATACTGTAATATATGAAGCAGTGAAAGCTATAAGCCAAGAAATTTTGTTGGCTTTTAGCTTGTCTTTAAAAATAAAAACAATAGCACGAACGGCACCTAATATATTAAGAATTCCACCTATGGTAGCGCCTAGCAGCATAAAATTGATAGCAAAAAGTGTTGCGCCAAATAACTGTAAAGTAATTACTGTTCGTTGTTTTTTGCCCTGATACGACAGTATGTTAAACATCATAGCAATAATACCAATGATTTGAGCAATAATTTCAATAGGCTTCATATATACTCCATTTAAAACGTTTTTAATATTATACAATTATTTTATACGAAGTGCAACAACTTTTTAATGAAAGCGTTTTGTTTGCAAAACATGAAGTTTTAGCAAAACAAGAAAACGACCAATTGGTCGGTTTTTCTGAAAAGGTTGTATAAATTCGATGCCTTTTGAATTTTCGACCTATATGTTCGAACCACTACATATTTTAATCACGGCAAAGCCGTGTATATCATCAATTCCATAAGGAATTGCATATCATCAAGACGAAGTCTTGTATATCATCATTGCGAAAGTTTTCTTTTTATACACGCTTCGCGTGATGATATACAGCCTATCGGCTGATGAGATACAACGATAGCGTTGATATCGTTGATGATATACCATTGCTTTCGCAATGGCTAAAAAAATAGACTTGCAAAAGCAAGTCTATTTTTTGGTGGGAGCGGGTGGATTCGAACCACCGAAGTCGAAGACAACAGATTTACAGTCTGCCCCCTTTGGCCACTCGGGAACACTCCCATATTTAGTTATAAGTGCTGATTTTCTCAGGCTTCGAGTCCGGCTAAAGACTCATAAGTGCTGGAGCTGGTGGACGGACTCGAACCCCCGACCTGCTGATTACAAATCAGCTGCTCTACCAACTGAGCTACACCAGCATTTTTCAAGCGCCTAAATAATATACCACAATTATGTGCCGATGTCAAGCAATATTTTTTTATTTTTGAAAGTTTTTTATTTTGGTAACAAACTTTAAATATTTGTATGTGTAATTAAAAGTTCTTTACCAGGATTTAAAACTATGATATAATTGAAAAAAACAATAGGTTTTAATATAAAGGGAGTAAGATATGGAGTATTTTGAGCTTATAAAAGAACGTTATTCGGTAAGAAAATTTGACGGCAGAAAAGTGACTGACAGCGACCTTGAAAAAATTTTACAAGCGGGCAATTTAGCGCCTACGGGTTGCAACAATCAGCCGCAAAAAATTTATGTTTTAAAATCAGATGAAGCAATAGAAAAGCTAAAAGGCTGTACAAGAAGCCATTTTGACGCACCGAATGCTATGATTATTTGCTACGATAAATCAATGGTATGGCGCCGCAGGTACGACGGTAAGAGCTGCGGTGTTGCGGATGCATCAATCGTTACTACTCATTTAATGTTGGCGGCGCACAATATAGGTGTTGGCACTACTTGGGTTATGTCTTTTGACCCGAAGGCTTTGGTAGAAGCTTATGACATTCCTGAAAATATTGTGCCTGTTGCAATTTTGGTTATGGGTTATCCCCATAGTGATTCCAAGCCTTTCGATATGCATTATTCTTGCAAGCCGCTTAGCGAAACGGTTATATATAAATAGTTAAAAGGGAGAAAAATTATGGCAAAAAAACGGTTTAAATTATTAAATGTTTTGGTTTTACTATGTGTGTTTGCTATGCTGGTTTCTTGTAAGCCGAAAAAGCCTGAAGCCGACTCTGAAGGCGATTTTCCTAAAGGAGATACCTCATTTCTTGAGTCTGTTGTGACAGAAACTGATGATTCCGGTATTGAAGTAGTAAAAAAATATAATTTTGATATATACTGTGATGATGCGGTATTTAGATACGAAAATTTTAATGATGCTCAGTCAGGTAAAAGTATGCCATATAGACTGCATCTTCCCGAAAACATAAAAAACGGTAAAAAGTATCCTGTTATACTCTTTTTGCACGGTGCGGGTGAGATAGGCAGTGATAACAATCAACACCTTGGTAATTTTTCGCAAGGGTTTAGTATTGCCAGTGATTTGCTTAGTGAAGCCATTATTATTTGCCCGCAAACACCTGAGGGTTGGAGTATATTTGATTTTGAAAACGGTGATCAAAACGGTTATTTGGCAATAGCTAAAAGAATAGTAGACAGCAATGTAGAAAAATATAACGGTGACAGTGACCGAATTTATGTAACAGGTTTATCACTAGGCAGCTTTGCTACATGGGATATATTAGACGCTTACCCGAATTACTTTGCCGCTGCAGTACCAGTTTGCGGCGGCGGAGGCAGCTATACTTCACAGGTTTTCATAGATACGCCTATTTGGATTTATCACGGTACTGCCGACCCAACAGTACCTTACGAAAGTTCGCTTACTACATACCAGGCCATTATAAATGCCGGTGGTGGACAAAATCTTAAATTCACAACCTTAGAAGGTGTGGCTCATAACGCTTGGGACTACGCTTATAAGGATAGGGCAATGTTTTCGTGGCTATTTGCGCAAAACCGCAAAAATAAAAAAATGGCTGATAATTACAAGGGAATACTTGAAATTGTATCAGCTGACGGTACAACTGTAATTAGCGAAAATAATATAGAAAATCTATGGGGTTCTTCAAGTGGCTTTGAAGAGTATATAGAACTATACTTTTATGATGATGCCGATTCTGCACTAAGGCAAAGATATAAAAAGGACAAAAATCAAACCTTTTCTTTAAAGCTTTTAGGCGAAAAAATTTACGATTTTAAGTTAACCGAGTATCCTGAAAGTAAGAAGATTATAATAAAGAAAACTGTAAATGACGAAACCTATAACGAGATTATAAAACTACTTGAAAACACGCTGAGATTTAATCAAGAAATAAACGAATTTTAAAAGAAAAAAATAAAACCTTCAATATGAAGGTTTTATTTTTTATATACCTGTAAAATCGCGGTCAAAGGTTATAACGCAACAGTAGGTTGGGTTTATAAGCTTTGCTATTTCGCATATTTTCACATTCAACTCTTTTTCACTAAACTTGCAATTTGACGGAATAACCACATCAAAAATAAGATTTGTGCGTGTTTCACACTCGGGCGTCATGCGGAAATCGTGCAAAGTAAGATTTTCGTCAATAATCTTAATGGCGCGGTTCAATTCGGCTTTGGCATGATTTACAATTTCGTTATTTACATCTATTGGGTCCATATGTATTACAAGTTGAACATCCAATTTTTCGCCTATAACCTTTTCGCAAAGGTCTATCTGTTCATGGCATTTTACAATATCCACATTTTGCGGAACTTCAACATGAACAGATGCAAACTGTCTGCCAGGGCCGTAGTTATGTACAATAAGGTCGTGTATACCTACAAACTGCTCGTAAGACATTATTAAGTCTTTAATACTTTCTATAAGTTCTTTTTCGGGCGGTGTGCCTAAAATACGGTTTAAAGTATCCTTGGCTGAATTGATGCCCGAAATTAAGATAAATACCGCTACGCCGATACCCATAACTGCGTCAAGGTTAAAGGGCAGGGCAACATAATAAGAAACACCTGCGGCAACTAAAATGGCAATTGTAGCAATAGTATCATTTAAAGAATCCTGTGCGGTGGCTATGAGTGAATCGGAATCGATTTTTTTACCTAATTTGCGGTTAAATAGGAACATCCAAAGCTTAACAAGAATAGATACCGCTAAAATAATTATTGATACAATAGAATACTTTGGCGGGGCAGAATTGTTTATGAAGGCCGTAAAAGAAGATTTGAAAAGCTCAAAGCCGACGAGCATAATTAGTACTGCCACAATAAATGCCGACATATATTCCATTCTGCCGTGACCGAAGGGGTGGTCGCTGTCGGCGGGCTTGTTTGAAAGCTTAAAGCCCAGCATTGTAACAATCGAAGAGCCCATATCCGAAAGGTTATTTAAGCCGTCGGCTGTAATGGAAATACTGCCTGTAACGGTACCTACCGTAATTTTAAAAATGCAAAGCAGTAAATTACACAGAACACCTACAATACTTCCTAAATTTCCGTAGCATTCGCGCACGCGGTTATCCTTAGTATTTTCGTAATTCTTTACAAAAAGCTTTACTAAAAGTTCGGTCATTAGAGTTTTGCTCCTTTAGCACCTTTTGTACCGAAAGAAACACCTGCTAAAATATTGGTATCAATAGTGTAGGTGATATTATCGCGTGTGCGGGAACGCTTAAACGCAAGGTCAATAAGTCTGTCTATTAAAGCGGTATAGCTAACTCCTGTAGCTTCCCATAAATAGAAAGCAAGAGAGCCTGGGATAGTGTTAATTTCGTTAGCGTAAACAGTTTTAGTTTTGGTATCAATCATAAAGTCAATTCTTACAACACCGTTTGCACCTATAGCTTTAAATACCTTGCATGCAAGCTCTCGGATTTCTTTTTCGGTGTTTTCGTCCAATTCGGCAGGGATTTTTCTGCCGAGTGATGCCATACCCTTGCTACCGCTAGAATCCTTAGAGCCGCCTAAATACTTATCTTCATAAGATAAAATCTCGTCGCTACCGATAGGCTCTTCACACACGCTTGGCTCACATTCGTCACAGTCACCTACAACCGAGCAGTTGATTTCACGAAGCGACTCGATTGCATGTTCAACTAAAACTCTGTCAGTGAAAGAGAGGGCGAGCATAATGGCTGTATCAAGCTCGGCTTCGGTGTTAACCTTAGTAATACCCACGCTAGAGCCTAAATTTACAGGCTTTACAATAAGCGGAAAACCGATTTTTGTTTTTATGTTTTCGGTAACAGCATCTTTATTGCCGATATATTCCTTTGCTCTAAAGCATACGCAGTCAAGCACAGGAAGACCTGCGTTTTTAAGCACATCCTTAAAAACTGCCTTATCCATACCTACAGCTGATGAAATAATATCACAACCCACATAGGGAAGATTTAAAAATTCAAACAAACCTTCAATTGTGCCGTCTTCACAGTTGGTACCGTGAACTATCGGGAAAGCAACATCAATTTGGATATCCTTTTGTTTAGAGAAAAGCTTGCTCCCAGCGTTTTTCATCAAAACCTTGCCATTTTCTCTTGCAAAATATACCTTACGGCATTTCTTTAAAAGCTCGGGTAAATTGCGGTAGCTTTCAATTTCAAAAAGGTTTTCGCCTGTGTACATTTCGCCCTGCTTATCAACATAAACGGGTGTAACATCATATTTTTTACGGTCGATAGCGCGCATAGCCTGAACGGCAGAGATTATAGAAACCTCATGTTCAACTGAGCGGCAACCATAAAATACAGCAACATTAACTTTCATGATTTTTTCTCCTTAGTAAAGGTAATTATCAGGTAAATCGTTTTCAAACAAAACTGCGGTATTGCTATCGGCAAAGCGTGAATAAATGCTCATCGCTTCCTTAAAGCTTGCCGCAATAAATAAATTTTTTTTATCAAAATCGCTATCCATAACAGCGTCTTGCAAAGGCTCAGAGCGGTTAATACCTACCAAAATTATAATATCGCAGTTTTCTGCCGCCGCTTTGCCTAAAGCGTAGTTGCATTCGTACTCGCGTTCGCCTAGTTCTACAAGACCGGGGGTTACTATAACTTTTTTCATACCTGTAAAAGAGCCTAAAACTTTAACCGCCTCTAAGCAACCCTCAGGGTTGGAGTTAAAAGCATCGTCTATAAGCAGTGAGCCATTTGTAAAGGGCTTCATTTCCAAGCGGTGCTCGGTGGGCTTTAGGGAAGCTACCGCATACTGCAAATCGGCAACGGGTACGCCTAATGTATATGCTAAGGATATCGCACCAATAATATCAATAATACTGTGTAGACCCAAAAGCTTGGTTGTAAAGGGCACCTTCTTACCGTCTAAGGTTAAGGTGAACTGCGAGCCATTTCTGCCGTAAGAAAGGTCTTCACCACAAAAATCAAAGCTTTTATCGGTTCCGTAAACCTTAAATTCGTTACCTATGCGACTGATAATTTCCTTACTGTCGCCGTTTACAAAGGTTATGCCACCGTTTTTATTGACGGCATCAGCCAACTCAAACTTAGTAGCGAATACATTATCAACCGTTTTAAAGGTTTCAAGGTGTTGGGGTCCTACAGAAGTGATAATGCTATAATCGGGATTTGCTATATCACAGATTTCTTTAATATCACCCGACTGTTTAGCACCCATTTCGCAAACAAAAATTTCGGTTTGGGGCTTTATCATTGTGCGTACAGTTCTAACAACACCCATAGGTGTGTTAAAGCTTTGCGGTGTGCAAACAACATTGAATTTTTCACTTAAAATACGGGTTAAAATAAATTTTGTGGTGGTTTTGCCGTAACTGCCCGTAATACCTATAACCTTAAGGTTAGGCATGGAAGCGAGTATTTTTTTAGCATCGTCTACATAATATTTTGCAATGCGTTTTTCAATAGGTACCATAATACCCCACAGCGCAAAGGTTAAAAGTGGGGTAACATAGCCTAAAAGTAAAACTGCGCTTATAAAAAAGCGGCTTATAAATCCTGTTTTGGTTAAAGCGGCTAACAATATAAGCAATATAAAAAGCAAAACTCCCGTAAGGTAAAGGCGTTTTACTCTGCTTGTGAAAACAAGCTTTTTAATAGAGCGTTTTTGCAATTCTCTTGCGGTTTTAATGTTATAAAAAACAATAAATAACGAAACTATGCATCCTACTATGTATAGCTTTAAAAAATAGGTTAAGGAAACTATTAAATAGAGGACTGCGCATAGCAAAAATCCGTTATTAAAGCTTGTTTTAAGCCACTTAAAATAGCGTGACGGATAATAAGAATTTAGCTGAAGCATTTGAAAATGCCTTGTTACAGCCAAAAGACCGCTTATAGCGGAAAAGCAAAGTATTAAAATTAAGTTAATATTCATTAAAACACCTTCAGTTACTTAATAAAGCTATTTATTATGGCGTTTGCTTCAAAGGGCTTTTCACAAAAAGCAAAGTGACCAGAGTCTTTTAATACACACAGCCCGCAATCGGGAATAAGGCTTTCAATAATTTTAGCGTCAGAAAGCGGAGTGGCGGTATCGTTTTCACCCCAGATAAGCAAAGTTGGGCAGGATATTTTGTGCAAAATATCACGGATATCTGTGTTAACAAGGGAAACCAAGGTTTGCCTAAGCACCAAGGGCGCGGCATTATAGTCGGCTGAGCCGTAATGGTTTCGCGCTTTTTCTAAAAGACCGCCTGAAAAACTTTTTATAACAGGTAAGGTTAAAACTGTTTTAATTACTTTAAAGCTTTTGGCACGCCATTTTTGTTTAAGGCTTTTTTTAGGGATAAGCCCTGCTGCATCTAAAAGAACTATTTTAGGTGGATTAACAAGACCTTCGGCTACTAACTTCATAGTAACTCTGCCACCATGTGAATGACCAAATAAAATAGGGCTTTCAAGGTCTACGGCTTTCATAAATTTAAGTACAAAATCACAGTAATCGTCAAGCGTCCAAGGTTTTTTCATAGTGTCGGAATTGCCGCAGCCGGGGAAGTTTACCGCAACTACGCGGCAACGGTTTTTAAGGGTGTTTATTATACCGCGGTAGGTATCAAATGAAGCACCCCATCCGTGAAGCAAAAGTACGGGTGTACCTGTGCCTTGGTCACAGTATTCTATATTCAATCCGTCTATAACTACAAACATAAAATATACCCCTTGCACATAGTTAAATTTATTATACCAAAAATAAAAGCAAAATAGAAGTACTTTTTTTAAATATTTTACAAATATTTAAATGGGGGTTGATTTTTGTTGGTGATATGATAGAATAAACTCAAAAAATAAAATGGAAGTGTTTTTTGTGAAGGCTTGTGTTATTCAACCTCCATACTCTATGAATGTAGCAGACAGTGACCGTTGTTTTGAAGAAAAAATTAAAATGCTTGACAGTATTAACGGGAATTACGATATTATAGTTTTACCCGAGTACAGCGATGTTCCCTGTGCTACAAAGGATTTTGCTGAAACCTATTATTACCACCAAAAATACATAGATATTTTAATGGAAAAGTGCAAGCAAACGGCAAAAAGATGCCAAAGCCTTGTATTTGTTAATGCTTTAAGTAAAGAGCAAGAAGGCTACCGAAATACAACCTTTGCGTTCTCAAAAAACGGTGAGCTTTTGGGTAAATATTTTAAGCGCCACTTGCCGCCGCTTGAGCTTTCCATGAAAGAGATTGAGCGTGATTATACAGGTGAATTTTCAGAGCCCTTTGTACTTGAAATAGATGGACTTCGATACGGTTTTTTAACCTGTTAAGACTTTTATTTTTACGAAGGCTTTCCTGCAATCGCAAGGCAAAATGTGGATATAATAATTGGTTGCTCTTTACAAAGAAGCGACACTCATGATGCGATTGAGATTATGTGCAAATTCTTAGCATATAATACCAACGCTTATGTTTTGCGCTCATCTGTAAGCTTTAGCGAAGAAAGTGATATTTGCGGGGCTAGTATGATAGTATCCCCTAAGGGTGAGGTGCTTTGCAATATGAAAGGCGAGTTTGGTATTGGTGAAGCCGAGTTTGACCCTAAGGATAAATACTACAAGCCCGCAGGCTTTGGTAATCCGCCCGCATCACATTACGAATATATAGAAATAGGCCGTAACCCTTGGCAGTACCGTAATGCAGGTGCGTCAATAGTAGAAACTGAAAAACGGATGAAGTACCCGCGTATCTGTGCTCATCGCGGCTTTAGTACGGTAGCGCCTGAAAACAGTATGCCCGCTTTTGGTGCGGCAGTAGCAATGGGCGCCGAAGAGATAGAATTTGACCTATGGCCTACTAAAGACGGCGAAATTGTATCCTGCCATGACGATACGCTAGATAGGGTAAGTAACGGTACGGGCAAGATTTATGAACACACTTTAGCCGAGCTTAAAAGCCTTGATTTTGGTGTAAAGTTTGGTGAAAGATTTAAAAATTTACGTATACCTACCTTTGAAGAAATTCTAGAGAAGTTTTCCGGTAGGGTTATAATGAATATTCATATAAAGCCCTACGGTGAGCTTTACCCCGTAGATTTAATGAAGAAAATTGTGGCATTAGTACGTAAATATGACTGCCAAAATCATTGCTATTTTATGATTTCTGATGACTGCAATATAGCACAGTTTAAGGCCTTTGCGCCAGATATTCCGATATGCGTTGGTCACGATACAAAAAGACCGTGGGAAATAGTTGACCGTGCAATAGCATTAGGCGCGCAAAAGTTACAGTTTTTTACCCCTTATGTTAATAAAGAGATGATAGACAAAGCCCACGCAAACGGTATTATTTGCAATATGTTTTATGCAGATGACCCCGCCATTGCAAAAGAATATTTTGATATGGGAATAGACACGCTTCTTACTAATGATTATAATGTGATTTCGCAAGTGTTCGAATAAAAACTATTATATTTATTAGTCTTACAGCAATCATAGCCGTTTTAGATTTTGCAGTGATTGTACTTTCAGGTTTTGGTGATAAAGCAAGCGTATTAAAAAAGAAAACTGTGCAGAAATTATTTGCACAGTTTTTTTATACAATGAAAGAAACCGCCCTATTGGACGGTTTCTTTTATATTATAAAAGGGGAAACGGTTATTAAAGTAACACAATGCTTTAGGACATATCCATTTACAACCCCTAAAACATAATATGCAAACTTACTCAATAGGTGACTTACGAACAAACAAAATACCTAAGGTTTGCGCACCGCAGTGGGAAGAAATGGTACAACCTGCCCTGGTTATAAGCACTTCCTTAAAGGGAGCAGTTTTTTTAACCTGCTCGGCAACAGCGTTAACAATTTCCATATCTACGCCTGCGTGGGTAACGAAAATGCGGTTTAAGTCAATATTTTCTATATTAGCAAGGCGTTCTGCAACGTATTCTTTCAAAACAGCGCCGTACTTACCGCGATATTTTTTGCCAACACCCATTTTGCCGAACTTAACCTCAATACAAGGCTTTAACTTAAGAAGGTTTGCGCCCATCATAGCAAGTGCTGAGCAACGGCCACCCTTGTGTAAATACTCAAGGTCGTCAATAACAAAGGATGCATCAACACAAGGAACCATGGCGGTTACTTTTTCTACAATTTCTTTAGCCTCTAAGCCTTTTTCTGCCATTTGGGCAGCTGCCAAAACCAAAAGACCGTTACCTGTTGAAAGGTTGCGCGAGTCTATAACATAAATGTTTTCAAATTCGCTTGCGGCTAAGCAGGTGTTATTGTAAGTGGAAGAAAATTCCGAACTTAAAGAAAAGTGGATAACGGTTTTGCCCGACTCTGCAAAGGGTTTAAAATAATCAATACAGTCGCCAACATTGGCGGCGGTGGTTTTGGGTAATTCACCTGTTTTATCATGGTGGGCATAAATATCATCTGGGTTAATATCTACACCGTCAAAGTATGTTTTATCACCTAAAGTAACACCAAGGGGTATTATGGAGATATTGTAAAGTTCGCGAAGCTCGGGGGTTAAATCGCAAGTACTGTCACTTGAAATGATAATATTGTTCATATTCTTCCTCCAAAAAACATTTTTTATATTGTAAAGGTCAAAAACATTATAACATCTGAATAATGATTTTTCAACTTAATTTTTTGCATATTTTGTAATAATTTGTAACTAAAAAAACATTAGTATATATGGTATACTATTATTTATGAAAGTTACGAAAGGAGGAATGAGGATATGAAGATTAAGCGTTATGTAAAATCTTCTCTTTTTTACATTGTAGCAGCGTTGCTTGTGGTTACTGTCACGGCTTCGGCAATTACTTTATCGGTTCAAAATAGTAAGATTAAAAAGAGCCAAGATAATTTAAATACAACAAGCCAAGAGCTTGTAGCAGCCAGAAAACAGCTCGAAACTGCAAAAAAAGAGCTTGAAGACAGTAAAACTGCTCAAAGCAAGCTGAAGAAGAAGCTTGAACAAGCCAACACCGAAAACCAAAAGCTTGAAAACGAAAATAAAAATTATAAAAAAGAGATTGAAAAGCTTAATGCTAAGAAAAAGGCTGAGGTGGAAAAGCTTACAGCTAAGCAAAATTCACCTCAGTCTAAATATCCTAAAGCTACAAAAGTATGTTATTTAACTTTTGATGACGGCCCTTCTGATAACACTTTAAAAATACTTAAAATTTTAGATAAATATGATGCTAAAGCAACCTTTTTTGTTATAGGTAGCGCCAAGCTCGATTATCTTCCGAAAATCGAAAAAGCTGGCCACGCAATAGGCCTACACTCCAATACACATGAATATTCTAAAATATATAAAAGCGAAACCGCATTTTTTAAAGATATAAACAAGCTTTCTAAAAAAATTGATAAAAAGATTGGCATAAAGCCTATGATTATGCGTTTTCCCGGAGGCAGTAACAATACAGTAAGCAAAAGATATAAAAAGGGTATTATGACCGACCTTACAACACAGGTGCAGATAAAGGGTTATGCTTATTTTGATTGGAATGTTGATTCGGGTGATGCTTCGGGTAATAATGTTCCGTCATCTCGTATTACTAAAAATGTATTGACTCAGGCTAAGAATAAAAACTCTATTTGTGTGCTTATGCACGATACCGCCGCTAAAGGTACTACTGTTAAAGCTTTACCCGGTATTTTAGACGGACTTAAAAAGCAGGGCTATAAGTTTGAAGTTTTAACAGAAAAAACGTATGGCTATCATTATAAGGTAAATAACTGATATGAAGATTAACGCTAATGCTAAAATAAATTTGTCTTTAGAAATATGCGGAAAACGGAATGACGGCTATCATCTTATTGATACGGTTATGCATTCTGTTAGCCTTTATGATGAAGTGTTAATTGAAAAGTCTAGCGAGATAACCGTAAAGACTGATATTAGCGGATTAGACGGTAAGGATAATTTAGCTTATAAAGCGGCTGAGTTATTTTTTGCGGATTTTCAAATTGACGGCGGCGTAAAAATTGAAATAAAGAAAAATATTCCGTTGTCGGCAGGGCTTGGCGGCGGCAGTGCAGATGCGGCAGCGGTGCTTGTAGGACTGCGACAGCTTTATAACCCGCTAATAACTGATGAGAGTTTAGAAAAAACCGCACTTAAATTAGGTGCAGATGTTCCCTTCTTTATACAGGGCGGCTGCAAGCGTGCACAGGGTATTGGTGAAATTCTTACAACCATAAAACCCTTACACAAAGGTTTTATTTTGCTTTGCAAGGGGGAAGAAAAGACTTCTACGGGTGAGATGTACCGCATTTTAGACAGTAAAGAATACGGCAAATGTGACACAGATGCCGTAATAAAAGCGGTAGAGCAAAATGATTTAAGCGGCATTTCTCAAAACATTTATAACGCGTTTTTAGAAATTTGGAAAAATAGCTTTGTTAAAAAGGCAATGCTTTTGGAGTCACCTTTGGCGGTTTCGCTTTCGGGAAGTGGGCCTACTTGGTTTTCGTTTTATGAAACGCAAGCCGATGCTGTGACGGCAAAAAATAATTTACAAAGCCAAAATATAGAATGCTTTATTGTAACGCCGAGTCAGAGCGCAATAATTTTTGAATAAAAAAATAAACTTCTGTCAATATTCTGTTTAGAATTTTTTGACAGGAGTTTTTTATGAGTAAAAGAATAAAATTATCATTATGCTTTGGTCTTATTTGCGCTGTGCTTTTGTCTATGACAAATTTTAACGCTTTGTGTGACGATTTAAGGCAAAATATATTAAGGCTACATATTATAGCTAATTCTGATAGTGCCTCCGACCAAGAGTTAAAGCTTAAAATAAGAGATGTGATTTTAGAAGAAACATCAAGTGTTTTTGCAGATGCCGATAGTTTATCGGTTGCTGAAGGCAAAGCACAGGAAAAACTTTCGCATTTTAATGAAATTGCCAACCAAGTAATAAAGGAAAACGGATTTGACTATAAAGCAGAGGTTTCTTTAGGCGACTGCTTTTTTGAAACAAGGCATTACGATACCTTTACCCTGCCTGCAGGTAATTACCGTTCGCTTATAATAAAATTGGGCGAAGCAAAGGGTGAAAATTGGTGGTGTGTAGTTTTTCCGAGTATCTGTATTCCTGCGGCTTTTACTAGTGATTTAAGAGATAGCGTAAATGAAAAATCTGCCCAAATTGCAGAGCAATCGGACAGATATATAATAAAATTTAAAACGGTTGAAATTTACGAAAAAATTAAAAACTTTTTCAGTTAAAATTTGCGTATTTCTAAAGAATCATCATCGTTGCCTTTTTCAATATTGCGAATAGTTATATAATAACTGTAGCTGTCGTTTACCTTAACAAGCAGACGGTCGCCTACCTTTTTACCCATAAGGGTACTTCCTAAAGGGGATTCTTTACTGATAAGCCCCTCCATAGAGTTTTGTCTGAGTGTGGTCACAATTCTTACCTTTTCTTCGCAGTTGTCTTCTTCCACAAAGTAGGTAACTGTATCAAAAAGACCAACCTCGTCTGCCTCGCTTGTGGCATCAATAACAATTGCAGTTTTAAGCATATTGCGAATATAACGAATACGGCTTTCGTTTTTACCGCGCTCACGCTTGGCTGCGTGATACTCGGCGTTTTCTGATAAATCACCAAAGCTGCGTGTGAACTTAACTTCTTCTAAAATTTTAGGGCGGACTGTACCAATGCGGTATTCAAGCTCGTCCTTTAATTTTTTAATATCTACACTTGTTAATTGGTCAAACATTTTTTCTCCTTAAAATTTGAAAAATACTATTTTAAAAACTCCAATATATCGCAGAACATTTCATCCTTGCAACTGTCGTTATGTATTTCGTGACGGCAGTTTTTATATAGCTTTAAGGTGGCGTTACAGTTTTCAAGTTTTAGCTTTTTAAAAACTTCTGTTACACCCTTTCCGTAATTGCCAACAGGGTCATCCTCACCTGATATCAACAAAATAGGAAGGCTTTTATTTATATTACGGAACCATTCATTTTTGTTGCAGTTTGAAAGTAACTTCATAAGGTCAATAATAGCTGAAACGGTAAATTTGTAGTTGCAAAATTCGTCAGCAGCGTATTTATTTATAATTTCGCGGTCTTTTGTAAGCCATTCGTATTCAGAGAGCGGTTCAAAGCGTTTATTATAACTGCCAAAGGCTAGATTATAAACCGTTTTCGAAATATATTTTTCACCCTTTAAGGCTTTTATAACACTGCTTATCAAAAGTCCCATACTGCAAAGAGGATTAGCCCCTGCAGTACCGCAAATTATAAATTTATTGTAAATATCGCCCGAATGTTCAACCGCTAATCTTGATATAAACGAGCCCATAGAATGCCCCATAAGTGTGAGCGGTTTTTGCGGAAACATCTCTTTAACTGCTTTTCCGTAGGCTATACAGTCGTGGATTAAATATTTCCAACCGTCCTTATGCGCAATAAAGCCTAGCTCACTTTTGTCGCGTGCGGTATTGCCATGGCCTAAGTTATCAAAGCCAAAGGCAACATAGCCGTTTTCGGCTAAATGGGAAAGAAGATGCTCATAGCGGTCTATATATTCAGTCATACCGTGAACAACATGAAAAAGTCCCTTTATTTCGCCCTTAGGGATATATATTTTACCCATTAAGGTATGTATATTATCTGTGCTTGTAATCGGTAAAGTGCGAATTTCGTATTCCATAAATATTCTCCTAAAAAGAATTTATTGCGCGAACACTTTTGAAGCGGAAATTGCTTTTTGCCAACCTGACAAAAGATTTTTACGATTATCTTGGTCTATAGCGGGGGTGTATGATGTTTTGTTTATATTTATTTTTGCAATCTCGTCGGTGCTTTCGAAAAAGCCTACTGCAAGCCCTGCCAAGAATGCCGCGCCTAAAGCGGTAGCTTCGCTTGATTCGGGGCAGATTACCGTTGTATCTGATATATCTGATTGAAACTGCATTAAAAATTTATTTGCAGAAGCACCGCCGTCAGCCAAAACAGATTCAATTTCTAAGCCTGTATCTGCTTTAAGCGACTGCAAAAGGTCGTTGGTTTGATACGCAATAGACTCCAAAGCTGCCCTTACAATATGGTTTTTATTACTGCCTCTTGTAAGACCGCAAATAGTGCCTTTGGCGTACATATCCCAATACGGCGCGCCAAGACCGGCAAATGCAGGTACTATATAAACACCGCCGTTATTTTCAACCCTTTTGGCGTAGCGCTCGCTATCACTCGATTTTTTGATAAGATTTAGTTCATCGCGAAGCCATTGTATAACCGCACCGCCTACAAAAACGCTACCCTCAAGGGCATAGTTTATCTTGCCTCCAAAGGAGGCGGCAATAGTGGTTAAAAGTCCGTTTTGGCTTTTATAGGCGGTATTGCCTGTATTCATAAGTAAAAAACAACCTGTTCCGTAGGTGTTTTTAATGCTGGAGCGTTCAAAACAGCGTTGACCGAACAGTGCTGCCTGCTGGTCGCCCGCTATACCCGAAACGGCTATATTTTCGCCTAAAATATTAACTTCGCCATAAACCTCGCTACAGGATTTAACCTGTGGCAGCATACTTTTAGGAATGTCCAAAACCTCTAGCAGTTTTTCATCCCAACACAAATTGTGTATATCAAAAAGCATTGTACGGGAAGCATTTGTGTAGTCTGTAATATGTATTTTACCGCCCGATAATTTCCATAAAAGCCAAGTATCCACAGTACCGAATAAAAGGTCACCGTTTTGGGCTTTTTCTCGAGCACCCTTTACATTATCTAAAATCCATTTAATTTTAGTGCCGCTAAAGTAAGCATCAATTTTAAGACCTGTGGTATTTGCAATGTATTCTTCTAAGCCTTCGGCTTTAAGCTGTTCGCAAATATCGGCAGTGCGGCGGCATTGCCATACAATAGCATTGTAAACAGGCTCTCCTGTATGTTTATCCCAAACTATTACCGTTTCGCGCTGATTTGTAATACCTACGGTGGCAATATCCTTAGGGTCTATATTAGCTTTGGTAATACACTCGGTCAAAGCGGTATACTGGGCTGAATATATCTCCTGTGGATTATGCTCCACCCAAGAGGGCTTCGGGTAAATTTGGGTGAATTCATATTGTGATACGGATATCGCTTTGGCGTCTTTATCGAATAAAATTGCTCTTGCGCTTGTGGTGCCTTCATCAAGGCTTAGAATATATTTTTTCATACAGTCCCCCAATAACTTTTACTTTATAATTCGCGGAACTCTTTTAGAAATACCGCAAACAATCTCGTAGTTTATGGTATCACAAAGACCTGCTATAACATCAACCGAGAGCTTTTTCCCAAAAAGTATAACCTCGTCACCCATTTGCACTTCGGGAATATCGGTAACATCGACACACATTTGGTCCATGCATACTCTGCCCACGATTTTTGCCTTTTTACCGTTTATTAAAACATAGCCTTTATTACTTAAACTGCGTGGGTAACCGTCTGCATAGCCTACCGCAACCGTTGCAATTCGCATATTTTTATCAGCCTTAAAGGTTCTGCCGTAGCTGATAAAATCACCTTTATTTATCTCTTTTACCATAGATACAATCGATTTAACGGTCATAACAGGAACTAAATCTTGCTCGAATTTTGGGGACGGAGTAAGTCCGTAAAGCGAAATGCCTATACGAGATACCGAAAGGTGTTTTTTATTATCACTTAAAAATCCTGCCGAGTTACAGCAGTGGGCGAGGGTAGGAGTTACACCGTTTTTATTTAAAGTTTCTAAAGCATTTGTAAAGCGTTCGTACTGCGCTTTTGTAAATTGTTCGTCACTGTCTGAATCGCCGTCAGATACGGCAAAGTGGGTAAATACACCTTCTATAATAAGGTTTTTAAGCTTTGCGCTTTCTATAGCGTCTTTTATACCGTTTAAGCCTTCACTTCGGCAGTTAAACCCTAAGCGCGACATACCTGTATCAAGCTTTATATGTACCTTGATTTTTGTATTTTCTTTTATGGCTTTTTCTGATAGCTTTAATGCGTATTCTTTAGAATAAACGCATTGGGAAATATCATTTTCCTTTAAAATTTCAACACATTCTATCGGAGTGTAGCCTAAAATTAAAATCGGTTTTTTAATGCCGTATTTTCGAAGGTCAAGTGCTTCTTCTATATTGGAAACAGCAAAATAATCAGCACCCTCTTTTTCTAAAATGGGTGCAATGGCTTTTGCAGAGTGTCCGTATGCATCTGCCTTTACAACTGCGATTATTTTACTATCGCCTGACAGCGATTTTAAAATTTTAAAGTTATGTACAAGGGCTTTTAAATCAATCTCTGCCCAAGTTCTATGCAAAAAATTCATAATATCACCAACTATATTATATCACCGATTTTTATTTTTGCAATCTTACTTTTGTTTTTGGTAAATCAGAATATATTGTGCTTTTACTTTGTGGTATGGGGAATTGAAAAACTTTTAAATTTTTAAAAGATGATAAAGAACAAGAGGAAGTTCTTTTGACCCCTTGTCTCTTCTTATTTTTTATGTGTATGGATAGATATTGCTATTATTTTTTTATTTCAAATTAGTCTGTTATAAAATAATATCTAGTTTTGGTTTTTTTATACGCTGCTTTATGCGAATTAAAAAAAGTTTGAAGTAATATGGATAACATAGTAGAGTGTTTATTGTGTTTATATAAAACGATTTTAAACTATTAATATTATTGATTTTCATATACAATTGATCTACTTGTTTTTTATAAACAGCTGTTTTAGTTGCACCTGATCCCCAATGAAGAAGAGTGACTTCTTTATTATTACAAGATGCCTTCTTTTTTGATAATTTCATTTTTATAAAAGGGTTTTGCCAAAAACAGAATAACGCAAAATTTTCAAATGAAATTGGCTTGCAATTGTTGATAGCCATCGCTAAAGCTAATACAGGTTCGTCGGCAGGTTTATTAAACATATGAAAATTGTAGTTTGTAAAATCCTTTGCGTAAGTTAAAGCATCTTGGAAAACTTTTTGAGCAGTTGCTGTGTTTCTAATGTAATACATTCCGCCATGTAGACCAACAGTATACTTAATGTTCTTTTGTGCTATTTCTCTTGTAATAATATTGTTGTTTTGTGGAGATTGTAAGGGGAATGTAAGTAATGAAAACCAACTGCCAGACTTTTCTGTTAAAGGTGAAGTAGAGCCTAAACAACAAAAATCGTCTTTGTCTTCAAAGACTTGAAATGCGACATTCAAATCGCCGTATGCAAGACAATCGGCATCAATGAAAATATTTTCTTCGAATGGTAAAAATTCTCCCAGTCGTAATTTGTCATTGTATGAATTAGTTGCATTATTGATAATAACAACTTTATCAAATTCCCTAGTTATTTCGTTTTCACGATCCGCAATAATTGCAAAAGGCAAAGGCTTTTTTGTTGTGTATCTATAAGAATTCAGTAGGTTTAAGGCGATTTTATAATACCAATTATTTCCAGTAGCTATTGTAACAAACCCTCTACTTGCAGCAGAAGCCATAAGATTCACCGCTTTCTTTAAAATGTTTGATTTTATCGAGACATAATGTGATATATAATTGCTCTTTAAGTATATGAGTAATAGCTTTTTTTGTCAAGAAAAACAAATTGACAAAAGTATAGTATAGGGAAGCAATAGTGCGAAAACATATTAAATAAAAAGCGAAGATTCGTTTGTTGCGTGTCTTATCTTTTTTGTTGTTTGTAAAGTCGGTGTAATGTTTGTAAAAGATAAATTTCCATCTATGCCGTTAACATCCTGTAGGCACGATTGATTTCGTTGTCGTCTAATAAAATATTATTCCTTTTGCAATCTTCCTTTTACACTCACCGAAAGCGGAATGAATATAAGGCTTAAAACACCCCAAAAAACCGAGTATAAAAGGCAGATCTGCCCTTTAAAGTTAAATGGCATTTTACTGTAATCCCAAACCCCTTTTTTAAGGATTATATTAAATATTATGCCAAAAATCAGTTCAATAAACGTCACAAAAAAGCTTCCTATAACCGCTTTTGTTAAAAGGTTTGCCTTTTTAAAGCGTTCACCGATTTTGGCAAAAAACACAAAGCAAATTCCGCCTGCTAAAAGCATTGAAATATGGGTATATCCGCGCCACAGTATTTCAATAAGCCCATATCCTAAAGCGCCTATGGGGAAGAGAACAAGATTAGTTTTTTTCATTTTATCACCCTTTTTAGTATGAGTGATAAGGCTATATATATGCAAAAGAAGACGGCAATTACCGTCTTCTTCTATTTGCGATTATTAAAAATCTTAAAAGCTGTGTTAACGATACTAAAAATGCCGCAATATAGGTAAGCGCCGCCGCGGATAATACCTTGCGAGCACCCTTGATTTCGCTGTCGTCAGGCAGAATGTTACTGTCTCTTATAGCGGCTAAGGCACGGGACGAAGCGTTAAATTCTACAGGTAAGGTTACAAGCTGAAAGACAAGCGCTACTGCAAAGAAAATAATGCCTAAATTCATTAAAAATGTGAAATTGAAAATTAGTCCCATTAAAAGAAGAGGCATAGAAAGCTGTGAGCCGATATTGCAAATAGGGTATATGGCTGTGCGCCATTTTATCGGTGAGTAGCTATTGGCGTATTGTACCGCGTGGCCTGCTTCGTGGGCGGCAACACCTACAGCCGAAATATTACGTGCGTCATAAACTGTATCCGAAAGCCTTATAACATTGGTTTTGGGGTCATAATGGTCGGTAAGACTGCCCGAAACACGCTCTATTTTAACATCATACACGCCGTTTGCTTCGAGCACGCGTTTTGCTGCATCGGCACCGCTGTAATTACAAAGATATTGCGAATACTTAGAAAAGGTGGATTTAACCCTTATTTGTGCAATAAGTGACAGAAGAATAGCGGGTAACACTAAATACAAATATAAGGGGTCTATTCCATAGAAATAATATGGCACAAAATCACTCCGAGATGAAGATTAAAAATTAAACATTAAAGCGGAAAAGAACAATATCACCGTCGGCCATTACATATTCCTTGCCTTCGCTTCTAACCAAGCCTTTTTCCTTGGCGGTTACCATATTGCCGCCGCATTCCATAAACTGTGTAAAGTTTATAACCTCGGCACGAATAAAGCCGCGTTCAAAATCGGTATGAATTTTGCCTGCTGCTTGCGGTGCCTTGGTGCCGTTTTTAATGGTCCAAGCACGAACTTCGGGCTTGCCTGCTGTTAGGTAAGAAATAAGACCTAAAAGGGAATAACATTTTTGAATCATACGGTCAAGACCTGAACGTTCAAGTCCTAATTCCTCTAAAAACATCACCTTTTCATCATCAGAAAGGGTAGAAATCTCGGCTTCTAAAGCGGCGCATATCGGTAAAATTTCTGCTTTTTCGGTCTTTGCTATAGTTTTTACCGTATTATAATTTTTATTACTGTCAATTCCGTTTATAAAATCTTCTTCACTCATATTGCAAGCATAAATAACAGGTTTTGCCGAAAGTAAAGCGGTGGTATCTATAATATCTTGCTCACTGTCGTCAAAAATTTCTATACTGCGGGCGGGAAGACCTTTTTCTAAATGTTCAATAAGGCGTTTTAAAAAGTCAACTTCACCTTGTAATTTTTTGTCACCCTTTAGCGCTTTGGTTGTGCGGTCTAAACGGCGCTGCACCATTTCAATATCCGAAAAAATAAGTTCTAAATTTATGGTTTCAATATCGCGACTCGGGTCAACCGAGCCTTCAACGTGGATTATATCGTCGCTTTCAAAGAAACGTACAACATGAACTACCGCGTCAACCTCGCGAATGTTGGATAAAAATTTATTACCGAGGCCTTCACCCTTAGATGCGCCCTTTACAAGACCTGCAATATCCACAAATTCAATAACTGCGGGGGTGAATTTGTCGGGGTTATAAATTTCCTTTAATTTTTCAAGGCGCTCGTCTGGAACGCTTACCATACCAACATTAGGCTCAATAGTGCAAAACGGATAGTTGGCCGACTGTGCTCCTGCGTTTGTAATAGCGTTAAAAAGTGTTGATTTTCCTACATTAGGAAGACCTACCATACCTAGCTTCATAAAATAAACTTCCTTTTGTTTTGATATAAAGATATTATAATGATTGTAGTTAGTCGAAACGCGTTAAAAGCGTTTCGACAAGCCACTTTAAGTGGCTTTTGGCAAAATCAAATGGTTTAATTTGATTTTGCACTACATTCATTGCAATGGGTAATAACAAATTGTCTTTGAAAATTTGTTATAAAATCAAAGATTTTATGTCGAAACTTATCAGTTTCGACTTCCATTAACCATTATAATATCTGTAGGTTATTTTATCAAGTAAAACTTTATTTTAAAAAAATATAAAAAGTTTGCCTTTTTGGTAATCTTATTATATAATAAAATAAAGTAATATATTCTTTCTTAAGGAAGTGTGGAAATGAAGTCTAATTATACCGTACCATTTAGTAAGATTATTAAGGAATTTTCGCTCGAAACGGTTTATGCACCTGAAAATTTGGATCAGCTTATAGTTTCTTCTACCGAGATTAACCGTCCCGGTCTTCAAATGGCGGGATATTTTAAGTATTTTGATGCACAGCGTATTCAGGTAATAGGCAAAGCCGAAGAAAGCTATTTGAAAAATTTAGGGCAAGAAGAAGCAAGTGAGAGGATTAGAGATTTATTTGCACAAAATCCTTCGGCTGTTGTTTTTTGCCGTAATTTAGAAATAGATGATGCTTTTGTTAAGTTGGCTCGCGAATATTCGGTACCGATTTTCCGCACCGATATGTCAACATCTACTTTCTCGGCGGCATTAATAGCCTTTTTAAATCTTAACTTAGCGCCCCGAGTTACACGCCACGGTGTTTTGGTTGAAGTTTACGGTGAGGGTATTTTGCTTTTAGGAGAGAGCGGTGTAGGTAAAAGTGAAACTGCTATTGAGCTTGTAAAACGCGGGCACCGACTTATTGCTGATGATGCGGTAGAAATTCGCCGTGTATCTGAAAAATCGCTTGTAGGTACCGCTCCCGATAACATAAGGCATTTTATTGAACTTCGAGGAATAGGTATTATAAACGCAAGCCGTATTTTCGGTGCAGGTGCAGTAAAGCTTACTGAAAAAATTGACCTTGTTATAAATATCGAGCAATGGGACGTTAATAAGTCTTATGACCGTATGGGACTTGAAAAACAAACCACCAATATATTGGATTTGGAAATTCCGTCCCTTACCATTCCTGTAAAGCCAGGCAGAAATTTAGCGGTTATTATTGAAGTAGCAGCTATGAACAACCGCCAGAAAAAGCTTGGCTACAATGCGGCTGAGGATTTATTAAAGCGTCTTGGTATGACCGATGACGAAACCGAAACAAGCGGTACGGTAGATCCTTTTTAATTTTTAAATTTGGAGTAATTTATGTCTTTTGTTAAATTTTGTACGGACAATAAAATACCTTTTAAAAAAGACGAAATGATGTGTAACCATACAAGCTTTAAAATAGGCGGTAAGGCAGATTATTTTGTAGAGTGTCAGAGTTTTGACTGCCTAAAGGCTGTGATAAGTGCTGCAAAGAGTTGTGGTCTTGACTATTTTATCTTGGGTAAAGGCTCTAATCTTTTGGTGTCTGATAAAGGAATCAGAGGCGTGGTAATAAGTCTTTGCGGCTTGGATGATATTTCGGTAACGGGTGAGAGTATAACCGTTGGTGCAGGGATGAGCTTGGCTAAGCTTTGTACTGTAGCTTTTGAAAACTCACTTACTGGGCTTGAATTTGCTTACGGTATCCCGGGCAGTGTAGGCGGTGCGCTTTATATGAATGCGGGCGCCTATGGCGGTGAGATGTCGCAAGCGGTAATAAGTGCTACTGTTTTGGATAAAAACAGCGAAATAAAGGAAGTACCGCTTGAAAGTATGAAGCTTTCATACCGTACGAGTATTTTTAAAACAAACGGTGATATTATTCTTTCGGTTAAATTTTTGCTTAAAAAAGGCGAAAAGACTGAAATTAAGGCTAAAATGGACGATTTTATGTCACGCAGAAAGGATAAGCAACCACTTGAATACAGCTCGGCAGGGAGTACCTTTAAACGTCCCGAAGGATATTTTGCGGGCGCGCTTATTGAAAAAAACGGCTTTAAGGGTGTAAGTGTAGGCGGCGCTATGGTAAGCCAAAAGCACGCAGGCTTTGTAATAAACTACAATAACGCTACTGCAAGCGATGTTTTGGCGCTTATGGAAAAAATTAAGACTACAGTTTTAGAAAATGACGGAGTTATATTAGAACCCGAGGTTATATTTGTGGGTGAAGAATAATGCAAAGGTTAATTAATGAATTTAATAAATTAGGTATACCCGATATGCCCACCCTTACAAAGCTTTACGGGCATAAGGGTGATTTTGTAAATAATGAATGTAAACTGCCTAACGGTAAAATTGCAAAAATTTTGGACGATAATAAAATGTATTATATAGCTGAGCTTCCTAAAACGGGGAGTGAGCGTTGCTACGGTCTTGTTACCGATAAAAAGCAGCTTGTGGTATTTGAATATTCCGAAGGTGGAAAGGATACCGAGCTTGTAATATGGAAAAGGATATAAAAAAATGTCTTTTTGTACGGATGTTAAGAACGAACTACTGAGTATTAGACCGTCTGCTTGCTGTAAAGCGTCATATATATATGGCCTTTTGCTTTTCGGACGCTCTTTTTCACTAAAGAAAATATCGTTGCAAACAAGTAATCCTAATATTGCAAAGGCTTATGCTGAAATTATTAAGCACACCTATAAAGCGGATGTTACGGTAACTGTAGGCGGTAGTGTACGCCCTACATACAAAGCCGAAGTTAAAAGCGAAGCGGACAGGCTTAAAATTTTAGCGCTTATTGATTTTGGTATAAGTGAAACTGTTATTGATAGAAGTCTTTTTTTGCGGGACTGTTGCTTGCCGGCTTTTATACGCGGCGCTTTTTTGTCGTGCGGAAATATAAACGACCCCGAAAAAGAATACCGTATTGAATTTTCGGTTAAAAATGAAGCATTGGCAGATGATTTTAATTCGCTTTTGGCACAGTTTGATATTACGCTTAAAAAAACTGTTCGCGGTAAGGCTTATGTGCTTTATACTAAGGATAGCAACACTATCGAAGATTTGCTTACTTTGATGGGCGATAGTGCTAGAACGCTTGATGTTATTGATACTAAAATAATGAAAAGCGTTAAAAATAATATCAATAGAGCCCGAAATTGCGATAATGCTAATATTACAAAAACAGTTGAAGCCTCGATAAAGCAAAGAACGGCTATCGAGTTTTTAGAAAAAACAGATAGGCTTTATAGCCTACCGCACGAGCTTTTAGAAGTGGCACTATTAAGAAAAGAAAACCCCGAAGCTACACTTAAAGAGCTTTGCAAAATTTCGCATACACCAATTTCACTTTCAGGACTTAATCACCGACTAAAAAGAATAATAGAAATTTACGAAACCGAAAAAAAGTAATTCCGTATTATGAATTAGAAAAAAGGGGGGATAGCTTATGGATTTTACACATTTGCATTTGCATACTGAATATAGTCTTTTGGACGGCTGTAACCGCATTAAAAATGTAATCGACAAAGCGGTGGAATTAGGTCAAAAAAGTATTGCCATTACCGACCATGGCGTTATGTACGGTGTTATTGATTTTTATAAATATGCAAAGCAAAAGGGCATAAAGCCAATTATCGGCTGTGAAGTTTATGTTTCTACCCGTAGCCGTTTTGACAAGCAAAAGGGCTTGGACGGTTATAACCATTTGGTGCTTTTGTGTAAGGATTCCACGGGCTATCAAAACCTTATTAAGTTAGTGTCTTGTGGCTTTACCGAAGGGTTTTACAATAAACCCCGTGTTGACAGAGAACTTTTAGAGCAGTATAACCAAGGTATTATTGCGCTTTCTGCCTGTCTTGCGGGCGAAATTCCGCAATTACTTTTGAAGGGTGACTATGAAGAAGCAAAGCAAACAGCCTTATGGTACAATAATGTTTTTGGCAAAGGTAATTATTATTTAGAGCTTCAAGACCACGGTATAAACGAACAAAAGCTTGTAAATCCACAGCTTGTGCGCTTGTCAAGAGAAACCGGAATACCGCTTGTTGCTACTAACGATGCACATTATACTACCGCTGAAGACTACAAAACCCACAAGGTTTTATTATGCGTTCAAACGGCTACTAAAATTACCGATGATAACGCGCTTGAATTTAAAACTAACGAGTTTTATTTAAAATCGGCAGAACAAATGGCAGAGCTTTTTCCCGATATACCCGAAGCGATTTCCAACACACAAGTTATTGCAGATAAATGCAATTTAGAGTTTGAGTTTGGCAAAATAAAATTGCCTAAATTTGATATAGGCGAGCGTGACCACTACGAATATTTTAAAGAAAAATGTTACCAAGGCTTATACGCTATTTTCGGCAAGGATGTAGGCAAAGAGTATATAGACCGTTTGGAGTACGAGCTTTCAATAATTAGCAAAATGGGTTATATTGACTATTTTTTAATAGTTGCCGATTTTGTAAACTATGCTAAAAATAATAATATCCCCGTAGGCCCCGGTCGTGGCTCGGGTGCGGCTTCGCTTGCGGCATACTGCATAGGAATTACAGGTATTGACCCTATAAAATATGACCTTTATTTTGAGCGCTTTTTAAACCCTGAGCGCGTTTCAATGCCCGATTTTGATATAGATTTTTGCTATGTAAACCGTCAAAAAGTTATTGATTATGTTATAGAAAAATATGGAGAAGACCGTGTTTCGCAAATAGTTACCTTTGGTACAATGGCGGCGCGTGCAGCGGTGAGGGATGTGGGCAGAGCGCTTGATATCCCTTATGCTACTTGCGACAAGGTGGCAAAGCTTATTCCGCAGTCTATAGGTATGACTATTGAACGCGCTATGGAGGGCAGCCGCGAGCTTAAAGCTTTATATTCGGGCGACCCGCTTGTGAAAGAGCTTATAGATATGGCTAAAAACCTTGAGGGTATGCCAAGACACGCTTCTACCCATGCGGCAGGTGTTGTAATATCCGACAAGCCTGTGGCTGAGTATGTTCCACTCGCTATAAATGACCAATCGGTAGTGACACAGTTTACTATGACTTCACTTGAAGAATTAGGTCTTTTGAAAATGGACTTTTTAGGGCTTAGGAACTTAACTGTTATAAAGGAAACTGAAGAGTTTATAAGAAAACGCGGAATAGATTTTGATATAGAAAAAATACCGCTTGACGATAAAGCAACATATACTATGATGGGTAAGGGCAAAACTGAGGGTGTATTTCAGTTTGAATCTGACGGAATGAAGAATGTACTTCGTCAGTTAGGACCCGAGAGTATAGAAGATTTAACTGCGGTTTTATCGCTATATAGACCCGGTCCTATGGACTCTATTCCTAACTATATAAGCAACCGCCACAACCCACAGAATATAGTATATCCAACACCGCTATTAAAACCGATTTTAGACGTAACCTACGGCTGCATTGTTTATCAAGAACAGGTAATGCAGGTGTTCAGAACGCTTTCGGGATATTCGCTCGGGCGTGCTGATATTGTCCGTCGCGCTATGGCGAAAAAGAAGCACAAGGTAATGGCGGAAGAAAAGGAAACCTTTATAAAGGGCGCAATCTCGAACGGAGTAAGTGAGGGGGCTGCCGAGAAGCTGTTTTCGGACATGTCTAGCTTTAGCTCTTATGCTTTTAATAAGGCTCATGCCTGTGCGTATTCCTTTGTGGCTTACAGAACTGCATATTTAAAATGCCATTATCCTGTAGAATATTTTTCTGCTTTAATGACAAGTATGATGGACAACGAGACCAAGCTGTCTTTATACACGGGCGAATGTAAAAAAAGCGGAATTAAAATTTTACCGCCTTGTGTAAATGTGAGCCAAAGCAGTTTCACTCCCGACGGGGAGAGTATCCGTTTTGGGCTTATGGCTATTAAAAATTTAGGTATAGCCCTTATCGAAAAAATAATCAAAGAGCGAGAAAATAACGGACCGTATACTTCGCTTTATGATTTTTGCCTTAGAAACTACTCGCGTGAGTTTAACCGCAGGGCCTTGGAAGGCCTCATAAAAAGCGGTGCGCTTGACTGCGTATCTCACAACCGACGGGAAATGCTATATAATATGGAGAGTGTTTTGTCTGCGGTTGAAAATGAGAGCAGGTATTCTTCAGGAGGTCAGCTTGATTTATTTGACAATATGGGCGAGAGCGGTAAATTCACTATGGAAAGTGTTCCTGAGATGAGTAAGGATACAAAGCTTAACTTTGAAAAAGAAGTTACGGGGCTTTATCTTTCGGGACACCCTATGGACGACTATAGGGGATATTTAAAAAGCGCAAAACTAAACTCTATTGCCGATATTCAAAACAGTAAATACCCTGACGGCAAGCGGGTTAACATCGCAGGTATTATAAGCGGTTTAAGGGTTAGGCAATTAAAGAATAACAATCTGATGTGTAACCTTAAAATAGAAGATTTTGATTCTGCGGTAAGTGTTACGGTTTTCGGTAACGCTTATGAGATGTATAAGCCTATTTTAACCGCAGGTAAGCCTGTTATAATGTCGGGCAGAATATCCGAACACGAAGACAGAGAGCTTGAAATAGTATTTGAAAAATGCAGTCTTATTCCAGAAGAAGCAAAGTGTGTTGCCGCACCAAAATACAAAAGCGGATTATATTTGAAAATATCTAATATAACACACCCGTCGTTCGATAATGTAAAGGAAATACTGTCAAGGTATAACGGCAATTCTCCCGTTTATATTATTTGTACTGATACAAATAAAAAGCTTGAAGCACCTAAAAATCTTTATATAAATTATTCAGATAAACTAATGAATGAATTGTCCGAAATTTTAGGTGACAACAATATTAAATATATAAATTAAATATATTAAAAAAATTGTTGAAAAATTAACAACAATCGGTTATACTGTAATGTAGCATTATATTTTGGAAGTGATTTTATGAAAACTATAGGTGTATTAACATCGGGCGGCGATGCTCCCGGTATGAACGCGGCTGTTCGTGCTGTTGTAAGAACTGCCGTTTATAATGGTATTAAGGTAAAGGGTATCCGTCGTGGATATAACGGCCTTATGGAAGGCGATATTATTGATTTAGATTCACGTGCGGTTTCAGGTATTATACAACTTGGCGGAACTATGCTTTACAGTGCAAGAAGCCCGCGTTTTAAGACCCAAGAAGGTGTTGCTGAGGCGGTTGAAAACTGCAAAAAGCACGGCATAGAAGGTATTGTAGTAATCGGCGGCGACGGTTCTTTCCGCGGTGCTCGCGATTTATCTTTAGCGGGCATTCCTTGTGTTGGCGTTCCTGCAACTATTGATAATGATATTACTTCAACCGAATATACAATCGGTTTTGATACTGCTATGAATACTGTTATACAGATGGTGGACAGGCTTCGCGATACATGTGATTCTCACGAGCGCTGCAGTGTTGTTGAAGTTATGGGCAGACACGCAGGTCACTTAGCTCTTCGTACCGCTATCGGCGTTGGCGCACTTGCAGTTTTGGTTCCTGAACGCGAAAATGACCTTAACGCTGTAATTGAAAAGATTAAAGAAACTCAGAGGATGGGTAAAAAGCATTTCATAGTTATGGTGGCAGAAGGTGTTGGCGGTGTTACCGAAATGGCTGAAAAGATTGAAGCCGCTACAGGTATTGAAACTCGCGGTACTATTTTAGGTCACGTTCAGCGCGGCGGTAGTCCTACACTTCGTGACCGTCTTATTGCTACGCAAATGGGCTTTGCTGCGGTACAGCTTTTAAAGGAAGGCATCGGCAATCGCGTTGTTGCTTATAAATTGGGTGAGGTTGTAAATTACGATATTTACGAAGCCCTTAATATGACAAAGGGGCTAGAAGATAATCTTTGCACCTTGGCTGATATTACAGCAATATAAATTTTACAAGAGCCGATTTACATCGGCTCTTTGTTTTAAAGGAGTATATATTGGAAAAAGTTTTAGTAGGTATGAGCGGCGGTGTGGATTCATCTGCTTGCGCTGTTCTTTTGAAAAACCAAGGTTTTGCCGTAGGCGGTGTAACCTTAAATCTTAACGATAGCTTTGATACTGATAATATAAAGGATGCTGCATCAGTTTGTAAAAAATTGGGCATTGAGCATTTTTCAGTAGAATTAAAAGCGGATTTCAAGCAAAAGGTTATAGACAATTTTATAGATGAGTATATTGCAGGCAGAACACCAAACCCTTGTATTGTTTGCAATAAGTATATTAAATTCGGCAAAATGTTGGATATTGCCCGCGAGCACGGCTATACAAAAATTGCTACAGGGCATTATGCTCAAATCAAAAAAAGAGAAGACGGCAGATATCTGCTTTGCAAGGCAGAGGATAAAGAAAAAGACCAAACCTATGTGCTTTACTGCTTAACACAAGAACAACTTTCAAGTGTAGAATTCCCTTTGGGTAGTATTACTAAGGCGAAAGCTCGCGAAATTGCCGAAAAGGAAAACCTTATAAATGCCAAGAAAAAGGATAGTCAGGATATATGCTTTGTGCCTGACGGCGACTATGCCGATTTTATTGAAAAAACGGCAGGCTATATTTCGCAAAAGGGTGACTATCTTAATATAAACGGTGAAAAATTAGGTGAGCATAAGGGTGTTATTCATTACACAATAGGTCAGCGCAAAGGGCTTTCTATAGCACTTGGCAAGCCTGCTTTTGTGATTTCTAAAAATGCAGAAAAAAACACCGTTGTTTTAGGGGATAGCGAGCATCTTTTTCATAAAACGGTTTTAGTAAAGGATGTTAATTTCATTCCATTTGATAAATTAGAGAGTGAAATGGCGGTTACTGTAAAACTGCGTTACAGTCAAAAAGAGCAAGAAGCTATTATTAAACCGCTGGATAATAATCAGGTTTTGATTGAATTCACCGTACCTCAAAGAGCGCCAAGCGCGGGACAGGCCGCAGTTTTTTACGATGGCGATATTGTAGTAGGCGGCGGAACAATAGTAGGGGAATAGAATAAAAATTCAAGGCATATCCTTTTATAGATAAGTAGGCGAAAGCTTCGCTTACCAAAAATAAAAGGGTGTGCTTTTTTTGAAAAGGTTTATATGCTTGTGTCTCAGTCTTTGTTTGTGTTTTTCAGTTAATTGCTTTGCCAAAACAGTCTCAAGTGAATGTGACGTTAGTGATATAAATGTGCCGTTTCCAACATCGAGCCAAAAGACCGATATCGGTACAAAGCTTGATATTAAAGCAAAATCGGCAATACTTTTAGAGCCTTACACAGGGCAGATACTTTATGAACAAAATGCCGATGAACAATTAGCCCCTGCGTCTATCACTAAAATAATGCCTTTACTGCTTGTAATGGAGGCATTAGAACGCGGTGATTTATCGCTTGAAACTGTTGTAAATGCATCCGAGCACGCTTGCAGTATGGGTGGCAGTCAGATTTGGTTAGAACCGGGGGAGGGTATGACGGTTCACGAGCTTTTAAAGGCTACAGTTATAGCATCGGCTAATGATGCCTGCGTGGCCTTGGGCGAAGCCATTTGCGGCAGTGAAGAAGGCTTTGTAGAGCTTATGAATAAGCGTGCAAAAGAGCTTGGAATGAATAGCACCAATTTTGAAAACTGTACGGGACTTGATTCCGATAATCATTATACAACCGCTCACGATGTGGCGGTTATGTCGGCAAGACTTATAAAATATCCGCTTATAAAAAAGTATTCTACCGTTTGGATGGATTCCTTGCGTAACGGTGAAAGCGAGCTTGTAAATACTAATAAGCTTGTGAGATTTTATAGAGGTACTACAGGGCTTAAAACAGGTACCACAAGTAAGGCTAAATACTGCCTTTCGGCAACGGCACAGCGTGATGGTATGGAGCTTGTAGCGGTGGTAATGGCAGGAGAGAGTAGTGACGACCGTTTCGCAGGCGCCAAAAAACTGCTTGATTATGGTTTTGCAAACTATAGCTTTCGAGAGCTTAAAAGCGAGCTTAAAGAGAAAACCGTAAATTTGGAAAAGGGTGTAAAAAAAAGTGTAAACATATCTTGTGACGGTGTGGTTAACATTCTTTTACCTAAAAAGCAAAAGGATGAAATAAAACGAGAAACACAGTGGAAGAAAAATATTACGGCACCCGTTAAAAAGGGAGATATTTTAGGATATGTTAATATTTATAATAAAGACTCACAAATAGGGCGCTTGCCGATAACCGCGGGCGAAGACGTAGAGAAGCTTAGTTTATGGGTTACTTTGCGCTGGATTTTAAGCGCAATATTAACTTTGTAAACTTTTTTATAAATATATATAATTTTACTTGAAAAAAAGTGTATTATATTGTAAAATATAATTAACTAATAAAGTAAAGGTGAAAACAATGGCAGTTAAATTTAATTCGTCGTTTGCGCGTGACTTTTTACGCGAGAACGATATCGTAGGCTTAAAAACTCAGGTAGAAGCCGCACACAAAATGGTTGAAGAAAAATCAGGTCTTGGAAATGATTTCTTAGGTTGGGTAAATTTGCCTACCGATTACGATAAGGAAGAGTTTGCTCGCATTAAAAAGGCCGCACAAAAAATTAAAGAAGATACTGATGTTTTAATAGTTATCGGTATAGGCGGTTCGTACTTAGGTGCGAGAGCGGCTATCGAATTTTTGAAAGGTCCTTTCTATAACGATTTAACAAACGGGCCTAAGGTTTATTTTGCAGGTAATAATATAAGCGGCTCTTATCTTGATGATATTTTAAAGCTTTGTGAAGGTAAGCGTGTTTCGGTAAACATTATCTCTAAGTCGGGTACTACTACCGAGCCTGCGATAGCCTTCCGCGTATTGCGTAAATATTTAGAAGAGCAGTACGGCGAAGAAGAAGCTGCAAAGCGTATTTACTGTACTACCGATAAGGCAAGAGGTACACTTAAGCAATTGGCAGACGCCAAGGGTTACGAGTGCTTTGTAGTGCCGGATGATGTGGGAGGCCGTTTCTCTGTACTTACTGCAGTTGGTCTATTACCTATTGCTGCTTCGGGTGCTGATATTGATGCTTTAATGTACGGTGCACGTGAGGCTTCAAAGGAATACGCATCTACCGATTTAGACAATAACGACTGCTATACATACGCAGCTTTGCGTAACGCTTTATACCGCAAGGGTAAAACTGTTGAGCTTTTGGTATCTTATGAACCACGCTTTACTATGATGGCTGAATGGTTTAAACAGCTTTTCGGTGAGAGCGAAGGTAAGGATAATAAGGGTCTTTTCCCCGCTTCTGTTACATTCTCTACATATTTACACTCTATGGGTCAGTATATTCAGGACGGTCAAAGAATACTCTTTGAAACTGTAGTTAATATTGCTGAAAGCGAGAAGGATGTTATTATAGAAAAAGAAGATAACGACGGCGACGGATTAAATTTCCTTGCCGGCAAACCTATGGCTTTTGTAAACCAAAAAGCGTTTGAGGGTACTATTTTAGCTCATACCGACGGCGGTGTTCCTAACTTTGTAATCAATGTAGATAAAGCTGACGAAGAAAACTTAGGCAGACTTATTTACTTCTTTGAAAAAGCTTGTGCAATTTCGGGTTACCTTTTAGGTGTTAATCCCTTTGACCAACCAGGTGTTGAAAGCTATAAAAAGAATATGTTTGCTCTTTTAGGCAAGCCGGGCTATGAAGCTCAAAAAGAAGAGCTTGAAAAGCGCCTAGGCAAATAATATAATTAGAAATTACTGCTTTTGCAGTTAAAATATGAAGGAGTGATCTAAATGATTAAAATCATTATTGGAAGAAGAGGTTCAGGTAAAACCAAGTTGTTAGTAGATATGGTAAACGAAACTACTAAAACTAGTCTTGGCAATGTAGTTTGCATTGAAAAGGGTGACACCTTAACCTATTCTGTTACTCATAAAGCACGTCTTATTGATGCTGATAGCTTTGGTATTTCAGGCTATGGCGAATATTACGGTATGTTAGCAGGTATTAAATCAGGTAACCACGATGTTACACATATTTTCGGTGACGCAACCCTTAGAATAGGCACTCGCGATTATGATGAGCTTTGCGCTTTCTTTGAAAGAATTGCTAAAATAGACGATGTTGAATTTGTATTCACGGTTTCTGCTGATAAAGAAGAATTACCTGAAAAGCTTTTCAATATTGCAGAAGTTTGCAACTAATTAATATCCAACTTTAAAAAACGGGTGGCGAAAGCTACCTGTTTTTTGAGAATAGCGATAAAAAGTGCTTGACAAACGCGGCTTAAATATATATAATAATCTTTGTGACATTAGGAGTGGAAGTATGATTATTGATTTAAAAAGCATTTTTGTTAATGATGGCGCTTCTGTTCCGGTGGATTATTCGTTGGATTTAAGTAACTTTGAGTATGCGGGTCTGTTTCCGCTCAAAAACCCCGTAAGCTTTAAGGGTACTATTTCTAACAAAGCAAGTCTTGTAAGGCTACTTGCACAAATTGTGCTCGAGTTTTCCGCCCCTTGCGACCGTTGTGGCAAACCAACCACTGCGGCTGTAACAGTAGAGGTAGATAAAATCTTGGCAACCTCTATCGAGGGTGAGGATAGCGACACAATACTTTTAGTCCCAGATATGAAAATGGATTTGGATGATTTTGTTTATACCGAAACGGTGGTAAATCTTCCAATGAAGCATTTGTGTAAACAGGACTGTAAGGGAGTTTGTTCTAAGTGCGGTAAGGACCTTAATACCGGAAAGTGCGATTGTCCCGAAAAGGAAATCGACCCGAGGCTTTCCGTGCTTGCCCAATTACTTGAAGACTAATTTTGATAACTAATTTAAGGAGGTGCCCAACGTGGCAGTACCAAAGAGAAAGCATTCAAAAGCTAGAAGAGATAAAAGAAGAAATAATGTTTGGAAGATAAGTGCTCCTACTTTAGTAAAGTGTGCTTGCGGTGCTTATAAGCGCCCTCACAGACTTTGCCCTGCTTGCGGTAAATACAGAGACCGCGAGGTTGTAGCAATTTCTGAATAATTCGAACCGAATCAGAGAGGGGAAATTCCTTCTCTGATTTTTTTCTACTGTAATAATTTAAAGGAAGTGATAGAATGTCTGTAATAATTGATTATGTAGAAAAGGGAAGCCCTGCATACAAGCATGGTATAAGGGCTGGTTATACCCTTTTAAGCCTTAACGGTAATGAAATTATAGATATGCTTGACTATCGCTTCTATCAAAATGCAGAAAAAATTACGGTAGAATTTATAACCAATAAGGGAAAGGTGTGCGTTAAGCGTATAAGAAAAGGTGAAAATGACGAATTAGGACTTGAGTTTTCAAGCTATTTAATGGATAAGAAACATTCTTGCCTTAATAAATGTGTTTTTTGCTTTATTGACCAATTGCCTAAAGGTATGCGCGAAAGCCTTTACTTTAAGGATGATGACTCGCGCCTCTCCTTCCTTTTTGGAAATTATATAACACTAACCAATATTACTGAGCACGAGATTGAGCGCATTATTAAAATGCATATAAGTCCTATTAACATTTCAGTGCATACTACCAATCCTGAACTAAGGGTTAAAATGATGCGTAATAAAAATGCGGGCAAGGTTTTAGAGCTTATAGACCGTTTTGACAGTGCGGGAATTAAGCTTAATTGCCAAATTGTATTAGTACCCGATATGAACGATGATAAAGAGCTGATAAGAAGCCTTAAGGATTTAACCGCACTTCAGAATGTTGAAAGCGTAGCGGTTGTACCTGTGGGACTCACCCGCCATAGAGAAGGTCTTGCAGAGCTTAGAGGCTTTACAAAATCGGAAGCCGAAGAAACTATTGATATTATTGATAGCTTCGGTAAAGAAACTTTAGAAAAATACGGTAACAGGCGCGTTTATGCATCGGACGAATTTTATTTAATTGCAAAGCGTGAGTTGCCAGCTGCTTCATATTACGGCGAGTTTTTACAGTTAGAAAACGGGGTAGGCTTATGGTCGCTTTTAAAGAGCGAAGCAGAAGATGCCATAAAGCTTACTGATTATAAAATTGAGAGTGAACGCAAAATAACTATAGCTACGGGAGTAGATGCTTATCCGCTTATTACGGAAATAGTTGACAAAGTATTAAAAAAATGGGATAATTTAAGGTGTAGTGTTAGGAAGATTGAGAACAACTTTTTCGGTCCTAAAATTACTGTAGCAGGTTTGGTTACTGCTACCGATATTGAAAAACAGCTTAAAGGCGCTGATTTAGGCGACGAGCTACTTATCCCGTCAGTAATGCTACGAAGTGAGCGCGATATGTTTTTGGATAGCGTTACTTTAGAAGAATTAAGTCAGAGTTTAAATGTAAAAATCACCCCTGTGGATAATGATGGGTACGAGCTTATAAGCAAAATTACAGGTGAAGAATTTTAGTATATATTTAAGGAGAAGCGTATGGCAAAACCGATTGTTGCCGTTGTAGGCAGACCAAATGTAGGTAAATCTACATTATTTAATAAAATACTCGGCAAACGGCTTTCTATAGTTGATGATACGCCAGGTGTTACCCGTGACCGTATTTACGGCGACGGCGAATGGCTTGGCAAGAAAATGATGTTTGTAGATACAGGCGGTATAGAACCTAAAACCGACGATTTTATACTCAAAAGTATGCGAAACCAAGCACAGTTAGCAATTGATACTGCGTCGGTTATTATTATGGTAACCGATATTAAAAGCGGTGTTACGGCATCTGATATGGATGTGGCATCTATGCTGCAAAAAAGCGGTAAGCCTATTGTGCTTTGTGTTAATAAATGTGATAATATAGGTGAGACTCCAATGGAGTTTTACGAATTTTATAACTTAGGTCTTGGCGAGCCTATAGCTGTTTCTTCGGTACACGGTCACGGTACGGGCGATTTGCTTGATGCAGTTATCGCAAATATTCCCGAAAGTGAATTCGCGGAAGAAGACGAAAACATTATAAATGTTGCTATTATAGGTAAACCTAATGCAGGCAAAAGTTCACTTGTGAATCAAATTTCGGGTGAAGAGCGTGTTATTGTATCTGACATGGCAGGTACTACGCGCGATGCTATAGATACTAAGATAGAGCGCGACGGTGTTACCTATAACTTTATAGATACTGCAGGTCTTCGCCGTAAGAGTAAGGTTGAAGAAAAGCTAGAAAAATACAGTGTGCTTAGAGCTAAAATGGCTATAGAGCGCGCTGATGTTTGCGTTATTATGATTGACGGTAAGGACGGCTTCACCGAGCAGGATTCAAAGGTTGCAGGCTTGGCTTTAGAAGAAGGTAAGGCTTGTATTATAGCGGTAAATAAGTGGGATGCCGTAGAAAAAGACGGCAAAACAATGGATGCTTACCGCAAAAAGCTTATGACAGATTTTTCGTTTATGCCTTATGCGCCGATTATATTTATTTCGGCTAAAACAGGTCAGCGTGTAGACCGCCTTTTCTCGCTTATTAAGTATGTAAACGAGCAAAATACAATGCGTATTTCTACAGGTAAGCTTAACGATATTTTGGCAGATGCGACTGCGCGCGTTCAACCGCCGTCAGATAAGGGTAAGCGCCTTAAAATTTATTATATGACTCAGGCATCCACTAAACCGCCAACATTTGTTTGTTTTTGTAATAATGCTGAGCTTTTCCATTTTTCGTATCAGCGTTATTTGGAAAACCAAATCCGTTCAATTTTTGGCTTAGAGGGTACACCAATACGCTTTGTTATTCGTGAAAGAGGTGATAAGTAATGGCTATGACAGTTATAGTAACAATTGTTGCGGCTTATCTAATAGGCAGTATAAACTTTGCTGTAATTTTTGCAAAGGCCTTTACAAAAAAGGATGTAAGAGAGCTTGGCAGCGGTAATGCAGGCGCTACAAATGTGCTTAGAAGCGCAGGCCTATTACCCGGTATATTAACCTTTGTATTTGATGCTTTTAAAGGCTTTGTGGCTTCTTATATGGGAAAAATTATATTCGATTATATGTTTGCTCAAACAGGAGCAGAGCTTTCAAAAGGTATAATAGGCGCCTATATTTGCGGCGTTGCTTGTATGTTAGGCCACATTTTTCCCTTCTTTTTCGGTTTTAAAGGTGGTAAAGGTGTTGCAATAAGCGTTGGTATTTTTGCGGTTTGCTGTCCTATTGCCATAATAATAGGACTTTGCGTTTTTGCCGCAGTTACTTTTATTTCAAAATATGTTTCCTTAGGCTCGGTTTTAGCTACTATTACGGTGGTTGTTCTTTCAATCTTTTTTACAGATAAAACCGCGCTTGCTCTTCCGCAAATTGCGGCTATTTTGATAATGGGATTTATTGTAATTATTAAGCATAAGGACAATATAAAGCGTCTTTTAGCCGGTAGTGAATCGAAAATTAAAATCGGGAGGAAATAAATGGCTAAAATAACCGTTTTAGGTTCAGGCGGCTGGGGAATGGCGTTAGCACTTTCGGCTTTTGCCAATCGAAATGAAGTTACTCTGTGGTCTCCATTTATAGAAGAAGTAGAAAATCTTCAAAAAAACCATACAAACGAAAAGCTTTTGCGCGGTGTGTTTTTACCTAAAGAAATTAATATTACAAATGATATATCTGTTGCTAAGGATGACAATATTACCATTATTGCAACGCCGTCTATAGCAGTTAGAAGTGTTGTAAAAAAGCTTAGCGAGTATAAAAAAACAGGTATAATAGTTAATGTTGCAAAAGGCTTTGAAGAAAATACCCTTAACTTTTTGTCCGATGTAATTAGTGAAGAATTACCTGATGCTACAATAGTTGCCCTTTCGGGACCTTCCCACGCGGAAGAAGTTGCACGCAATATTCCAACTTCAATTGTAGCGGCATCACGGTCACTAGCGGCTTCTCAGGTTGTACAGGATATTATGTCAAGTGAAACACTCCGCGTGTACACTTCTACCGATATTGTGGGGGTAGAGTTAGGTGGTGCGCTTAAGAATGTTATAGCTATAGCGGCAGGCTTTTGCGACGGTCTGGGGCTAGGAGATAATACAAAAGCGGCGCTTATTACAAGGGGTCTTGCCGAAATGACACGCTTAGGTGTTTGTATGGGCGCCAAGGAGCACACATTTGCAGGGCTTACAGGTATTGGTGACTTGGTTGTAACCTGTACTTCGCGTCATAGCCGTAATAACCGCTTCGGTTATAAGGTAGGAAGCGGTGTGGATGTGCAAAAAGCATTAGCGGAAGTGGGCACGGTAGAAGGCTATTATGCGGCAGGCTCGGCTTATAAATTAGCACAAAAATATAAGGTGGAATTACCGATAATAAATGAGTGCTATAATGTTTTGTATTGCGGCGGCGATGTTGCCAATTCGGTTAAAAACCTTATGAACAGACCTTTAAGAAGCGAGTACTAAAATAAAATAAAAAAATACTTGATTTTTAGAGTTATATGTGGTATTATATATCTTGCTATGCGGTCAGTTAATGTAAACTGGCAAAAAAGAAGGAGGTGCAGACCATGGCTAAATGTGATATCTGCAGTAAAGAAATTGCTTTCGGTATTAAGGTTTCTCACTCACACAGACGTTCAAACAGAACATGGAAACCCAACGTTAAGAAGGTTAAGGCAATCGTTAACGGCGCACCCCGTCGTATCAATGTTTGCACCCGCTGCTTGCGTTCAGGTAAGGTTACCAGAGCTATCTAATATTTCTTGCAATTAAACCCTGAGCGATGCTCAGGGATTTTTTGTATTTAAGGTGATTTAATGATAAAGGCAGTTATTTTTGATTTGGACGGTACGCTTGTTAATTCTATAGAAGACCTTTGTAATAGCGCTAATTTTGCTTTGAGTAAGTATGGCTTTCCACAGCACGAATTAGCCAAGTATAATTATTTTGTAGGTCACGGCATGACAAACCTTATTGAAACGGTTATCCCTAAGGAATCATTAAATAAGGAAAACTTCCAAAAGGTTTATGATACTTTTATAGAGCACTATTCTTCTAATTATTTAGTAAATACAGCTGCGTTTGACGGAATACTCGAATCTCTAAAGACCTTAAAAGAAAATGGTATTGCATTAGCGGTGCTTTCAAATAAAAAGGACGAGTTTACACAAAGAATTGCAAAAGAATTGTTTGGCGATTTGTTCGATGTTGTATTGGGTAAGAAAGAAGGTTGCCCCTTAAAGCCTGACCCCTATTCAACCCTAATGGTATTAAACGGTTTAGGTGTTACTGCCAAAGAGTGCGCTTTTTTAGGCGACTCGGGTGTAGATATGGAAACTGCTGTTAATTCGGGTTGTTTGCCTGTAGGTGTGCTTTGGGGGCTTCGTACCGCAGATGAGCTTAAAAACTCAGGTGCCAAGCATTTAATACATAATCCAACTGAAATAGCACCATTTATATTAGGATTTTAAAATGAGTATAAATTATTTACCAACTAAAATAGCAGGTTATGTTGGCTTTTTTATTCAGGCTATAGTAAACAACTTTTTACCGATACTCTTTATCGCGCTTCAGGATGTTTACAAGCTTAATTATGAGCAATTAGCCAACCTAATACTTTTTAATTTTGTAACACAAATATTTGTGGACAGTATTACACCTAAAATTGCTGCTAAATTAGGCTACCGTATGACTGCGTTCTTATCTCAGTTTACAGCCTTTGTAGGTCTGGCGCTTTTAGGCTTACTGCCACACATAATGCCACCGTATACGGCGCTTATTATTTGTATTATCATTTATGCAACGGGAAGCGGTATTATAGAGGTTATTTTAAGCCCGATGATAGAAATGCTACCAACGCGCAATAAAGCTAAAAATATGGTGCTTTTACATTCCTTTTACTGTTGGGGACAGGCGGCTACGGTTTTAATTACAACAATGCTTATTTACCTTTTAGGCTTTGTTAATTGGATGTATGTACCGCTTATATGGTCTATAGTGCCGTTTGTAAATATGTTTGGTTTTTTAAAGGTGCCTATAGTAGAACCTAATGCCGAACAGAAAACCGTAACCCTGTTAGAACTTCTTAAAAACAAAAAATTTATTGTTTTTATGATAGTGATGCTTTGCGGCGGCGCGAGTGAAATAGCTATGGCGGAATGGGCTTCGCTTTTTGTGCAGAACGCATTGGGAGTTTCAAAGGTTATAGGCGATATTTCGGGACCTTGTGCATTTGCTATATTTATGGGTAGCGGTAGAATTTTATATGCTAAATTTTCTAGAAATCTATCGTTTGTAAAATCGCTCATAGTACTTAGTGTACTTTGCTTTATATGTTATTTAACGGTGGCTATTTGCCATATTCCCGTAATAGCACTTATAGGCTGCGCTCTTTGCGGGTTTACGGTTAGTATTTCTTGGCCGGGCTTATATTCGGAAGGCGCTAAAAACTTTAAAAACGGCGGAGCAGTTATGTTTGGCGCGTTGGCGCTTTGCGGAGATGCAGGCTGTACATTGGGACCTTGGCTTGTTGGTATAGTAGCCGATAAAGCAAGCTTAAATTTAGGAATGGCGCTTGCAAGTATATTTCCACTTATAATGGTTTTGTGCGGAATATATATTTTAAAAAATAAAGATTGCAAAATGGTGCAATAAAGTATATTATTAAATTGAGGTGACATAAGTGAAAAGAAACGACTATTTAACTTGGGATGAATATTTTATGGGTATAGCTATGCTGTCAGCAATGCGCAGTAAGGACCCTTCAACACAGGTTGGCGCTTGTATTGTTAACGACGACAAGCGAATAATGTCTATGGGCTACAATGGAATGCCACGCTGCTGTAGTGATGATGAATACCCTTGGGACCGCGACGGTGTAGGGCTTGACTCTAAGTATCTTTATGTTTGCCATGCAGAGTTTAATGCGATTTTAAACTGCGAACGCAATGTTCGCGATTGTACAGTTTATGTAACCCTTTTCCCTTGCAACGAATGTGCTAAGGCTATTGTGCAGTCGGGCATTAAGGAAATTGTTTATATGGAAGATAAGTATGCCGATTCTGACAGTGTAAAGGCATCTAAAAGAATGTTTGATACCGCTGGTGTTAAGTATAGGCAATATGTTCCAACAGGGAATGAGAAAATTTTGAAATTTTAATACCCGAGCTTGTAATAAAAGCCGTAGTTTTGTGATAGAAACTACGGCGCTTTTTTATATTATTTTAATTCTTGTAGGTATGTTAAATTGTTTTGCAAAATGAATCATAGGTTTAGTTCCTGGGCTTTTTCTATCCCAAAAACAAATCAAATAATCGCAATCCATTGCCATTTGTTTATTTCTTATAGGACCTGCAGATTTACCGTATTTTTCCCAGTTTGCAGGATAGATTTTGAATTCAAAACCGTTTTCTTTAGCATAGCGTTCTCCTAATAAATCTGCACCCCTACAACCGCCCGAAATAAATATCAATTTGTATTTTTTCTTTATATCGCTTATACAAAAATCTATATACTTTTTCGCGATTTTATAATCGCAAAAATCTCTGCACCCTGCTACCACTATTCTTTTTGTCATAAAACGCACCACCTATTTGCATATTATACACCATAAGAGGTGTAATTTCAATACATCTAAACAAGTGTATTGTAATATGCGTATGAGGTGTTTTTATGAAAACGTATTATGATAAGTTACGTGAATTACGGGAAGATAGAGATTTAACCCAAGCAGATATCGCTAATGTGTTAAAAACTACACAGCAGGTGTATTCAAGATATGAAAAAGGGATAAATCAGTTACCATTGCATCATTTAGTTACGCTGTGTCAATTCTATAAAGTATCAGCAGATTATATTCTAGGAATATAAATGAGACAGAAACTTAAAAAGTGAATCACATTGATTTTAAAGAGGTATTATATTTGAAGCGTAGAAAACAAGAATGTAAAAATCGATGAGTTATTCAATTAAGCTATTAAAAATAAAAAAGAGCAAGAGTAAAAGGAAAATCCTTCTATTCATGCTCTTTTATTTATGAATTGTGTGGTAAGTTATTATTTTGTATTATAATAAGTGTCTCCTTAATTCTTCATTTGATTTAGGGGATAAAAGTGCGGGTGGGATATCGAATACTGTTTTACAGCCTTTTTCACCCTTTTGGTTTAGCCTGTAAGCTGCTCTTGCATAGGCTATAAGAACGCTTGCGGTAAATTCGGGGTTAGAATCAAGCTTTAATTTATATTCAATTACGGCGGTATTTTCGCAATTTAGGCCTGTTTTACCGCTGCGAATAACCGTTCCACCGTGTGGAAGACCACTATGATTTTGCTTCATTTCGTCCATTGTTATAAAATGCACGGTGGTATCATAATCGGCAAAATAGTTAGGCATGGTAACGATTTCTTTTTCAATTCTTTCTAAATCGGCGCCGTCTTTTGCTACTACAAAGCATTCTCTTTTATGTTTTTCACGTGTAGTAAGCTTTGGCTCGCTACCGCTTTTAACCGCTTCTATAGCCGCATCAACGGGAATAGTGTACTGCCTTGCATCTATAACACCGTCTATACGGCGTATAGCGTCAGAATGACCTTGGCTAACACCCTTACCCCAAAAAGTATAATCACTGCCACAGGGTAAAATAGCATTAGCATAAAGGCGGTTAAGCGAAAACATACCAGGGTCCCAACCAACAGATATAATACCTATTTTTCCGCTACGGGTAGCATTTTTATTTACATTTTCAAAATGCTCAGGGATTTTTGCGTGGGTATCAAAACTATCGATAACATTAAAGTAGTTGACATATTCGGGGGTTTGCAACGGTAAATCTGTTGCACTGCCGCCGCAGATAACAAGCACGTCAATCTCATCTTTATAATCTAAAATATTATCGATATGAATTACTTTAGCAGTACTTGTTGCTATTTTAACGCTTTCGGGGTTTCGGCGTGTGAATACGGCGGTTAAAGACATATCGTCATTTTGCTTTATTGCTGCTTCTACGCCGCGACCTAAATTGCCGTAGCCTAAAATTCCTATTTTCATTATATTTCACTCCTATTTCATACCATAAAATTATATTACTATGAGTTTGTGTTGTCAAGTTATATTAGCAGTTTCTTTAGCGGAAGATACAGTATATTCAGTAACATCGGGTATGGTTTCACCGTCAATTTGCAAAAATGCGCTTTTAGATAGCTTTACCGAAAATTCGTGTCCCTCGATTACCTTTATCATACTTTTAAGTTTAGTATGCTTGCCCTTCATTATTAGCAAAAATGCAGTTACAATTTTAAAAAAGTTTCTACTGTGCATAGCAACAAGCGAAAGAGTTTTATTGCTGTTTAGGCGGTCTTGGTCAGGAGCAGCCATAAATCCACCGCCAAAAAATCTTCCGTTCATGGTAGGTACTAACCAAGTATTTTTAAAGATATATTCCTTGCCGTCAGCTACAACATACGCGTCACAGGGTTTATAAGCGTAAATCAAAGCTTTTATTGCGGCTAAAAGGTAATTGCCGCGTCTTTTAGAGATTTTTCTAAGTCTTTCAACTTCAGCACAGCAGTAGCCGTCCATACCTGAGCCTACGCAGTTTATAAATTTGTAGTTCTTACCGTTAATATTTGCTGTGGGAAGACTTTTTATGTACTTGTTTATTAAAATCGGCTTATGGTGTTTTTTGTATCCAATATCACGCGCAAAATCGTTACCGCTACCCGATGCGTAGAAATAAAAGCTTTGTGAGTCTACATCGTTAACTTGATTGATAAAGCTATTTAAAGTACCGTCGCCGCCTGTTATTATAATATTTGTGCTTTTGGGCAGAGAACTTATTACTGTATTAAGCGGGGTTTTTGATAAAATATTATAATAGGTATAGGTATTTTCTCCCATAAGCTTTTCAATTTCTTTAGCAATTTTAAGACCATTGCCACCGCACGAATGGGGATTGTAAAAAATTGCGTATTCCATATAAACCTTCCTTTAATAACAACTAAGTTTATTTTACGGTTTTTGGTGTAATTTGTCAATAATAGAAAATGCCGTCTTAAAAAAGACGGCACCCTTTGCCCCTAAACGAATTATTCCGAGGGCTTTATTATTCAAAAAATTTGAGAATAGAAATGCTTTTTCCGTTTTCAAACGCTTCTATATGAAGATGCTGTTGGTCAGAGCATTCCGATGGCACAGTGCTTACGGCACCTATGGTATCACCCATTTTAACGGCGGTATCCTTTTCGGCGGTAATATTTTTAAGTCCGCAATATTTAATAATAAGCCCATCACCGTGGTCAATAGTTACGGTTTTGCCTAAATCTGCAGTTTCGCTGATATCTTGTATTTTGCCGTCTGTAACTGCACTAACAAGAGTACCCTCGCTACAGGCGATATCAATTCCTGCGTGAATACGCATATCGCCGTAGGTTGCTGAATGCTGTAAAGTATCAAGACTAAAATCCTTAAAAATCTCTCCGTTTACGGGCATACAGTAGGATTTCGGTTTTTTTACAGTTTCTGTTTTAGAGGTGTATTCTTGGTTTTTAACTTCCTTGTCGGTTGGGTCCGCTGGTGTTTCGGGTTCTGTATTTTCAGTATATGACGGGTTAGTGCTATTATATTCACTTGAAGCGATAGGTGGCTTGCTATTTTGGGATTCTGCCTCCTTAATATCGGTATTATCAACCTTAGAAAAAGCAAACCAAGCCGCTACACCAATTAGAAAAAGGCATAACGCTATTGTAATATAAAAAGCAGAATTCCCTTTTTTCTTTTGGGAGTATTGCGTATATTTCATAAAATCAATCCTTTCAATTTTATTATTGGCTGAACGGATGATTTATATTCTTTAAAATTATTTTTAAATTTGTTAATAAAAAGGTAATAATTTTATATTAGTATATACTTGTACAAAAAAGGAAGCCGCAATCCTTTTAGTACTTTTAAAACTTTTTGTTTTAAAATTTTTTTCTCCCCTTAAAATGAAAAGAAGCCGTGTAAACGGCTTCTTTTCATTTGCTTTGCAATTAAAATAGAGCAATTTTAAATTTATTATCTATTGTTGTTGTTATTATTTTTATTTTCGCTATTGTTTTGGCTGTTTTTGTTTTGATTGTTGTTCTGATTGTTTTTATTTTGGTTATTGTTTTGATTATTTTTGTTTTGGTTATTATT
>JAFQOJ010000060.1 GCA_017403265.1 Clostridia bacterium | reverse complement strand
GTTTATCTTCTTAAGGTCGTTAACACTGGAATTCCACTTGCCGCCTACTACATAGAAGGTCTTACCCTTATATTGTACAAGACCGGTTGTAGCCTTCCAGATACCCTTCTTGATTAAGAACCACTTACCGTTTATCTTATGGAGTGTATCTACTGTTTCTGCCCATACACCATTTTCGATATAGTACCATGTACCGCTAATCTTAACAAGGTCTGTCTTAGTAGACTTAACGCCCTTGTAGTAATAGTAGCTCTTTGTACCCTGCTTAATGAGTAGGTTATCTGCTACTGTACGAGCTGCATTACAAATGTTACAATTCTTATCTGCTGCGTGGTCGTACTTATGAGCGCCTACTGTGCGGTTAGGAGCAGGACAGTTTGCATTGTTACAGGTCTTATCACAAGCGTTTGAATATTTGTGACCAGTTGCGCTGTTTGCAATTTCTCTTGTGTCTTTTTCTCCACAATTGTAATCACAATAAGCAGTTTCTGTAGCGTTGTTAACACAATCCGCATCGTTATTAGGTGCATAGGTTGAGAAGACATGAACACGGGTTTCGTCAACTTCGCCGCAACGGTCACAAGTATCGTCACAAGGTAAGTCGTAAACGTGTTCTTTACAGTCTAACTTAACGGTCCATACACCTGCGTTAGGTAATACAATGAGATCGTTGTTATAAGTACCTTCATTGTTTTCAGCATCAGTAATAGCTATGTTCCAAATTTCTTCATCAAAATCAATAGTGTATTCGCTTGCAAATTCGGTGAATCCAACATCTGCACGTACAGTTTTGATGATGTAGTGATACTCGCTAATAGCCTTGAAGTTGTCAATACCGCCAACTTCTACGTCTGCAGGAACGATAAGGCTTGCGCCGGTGGTATCACCAAGTATATTTACACTACCTGGTTGAACATCGTTGCCGTCAACTTCTTTAATTGGAGAGCCAAAGTTTATGCTGCTAGCAGCAATAACCTTAACTGTGAAGTTACCGTTGATGTCAATCTTATGACCATAGTAAGGCATAAAGCTGATTAACGGATTAAGGTTTTCGTTGTTGAGAATGTAGTTTACATCACCATCAAATGAGTTATTGTTTTGAGTGGTGTTACCAACGTAAATTCTCTTAACAGCTGCGGTGTTAATTTCAACAGTTTGGCCCTTCTTATATTTAGCGCCTTTTTGAGTACCAACAAGCTGGATACTACCTTGAACGTTTTCGCCTAATACGATATCGTTACCATTAAGTAGTATAGATGTAAATCCGCCTTCTAGTAAATCAGATGTAAGTACAACGTAATCGATATCAGCCTTGCCTTGTAAAGCATAGTTTGCCTTAAGAGTTGAAAGAGCTTCTTTATTAGCAGATTCAACTACAGGAACGAATGCAAATGCTTCGGTTTCGCCCCATTCTACAGCTTCTGTACCTACAATCTTGAAGGTGAAGTTGTCGCCATAAACGGCACCCATCTTGTTAGCGGCAGCTATAGCTTCAGCAACGGTTGCAAAAGGAGTTGCTTCTTTGCCATCGCCATTAGTAGCGCCAGCCTTTATATAGAATATTTCGTTATAAGGATTGATAAGGTTAACTGTTAAGTCGTAAACGCCTGCAGGGAATTCTGCATAGCCTTCAAGAATTTCGGTAGCCTCGCCGTTTTCTACTAACTCAAATCTATCAGGGGCGATATTAACCTTAACCTTACCAACAGTATCGGTAAGTTCAATAGCGTTAGCAAGACCAGTCTTATTGGTGTAGAAGTATACCGGACCGGTGAATTTTGCTGAGGTCATAAATTCTTTGCCGGTTACGGTAGTTTCAGCAGGAACAATCACTTGAACCGCACCCTTTACCGTTGTGGCATTTAATTTTGTTGGTCCACCACCACCGGCTAGGGTTGGATCAGCAAAGGTTATTGCATCAGCATTTTTAACAATAATATTGTAGTTACCATTAATGGTCTCTATACCGCCATGGAACGTTTTATAGCTAATTGAAGGAGCAGCTTTGGGGTTATCAATAATAATGTTAAGGTCTTTATTCCAAGTAGCATCGCCTGAAGAGTTGTTACCAACGTTTATAGATTGTGTGTAAGCATTCTTAATAATAATGGTTTGTGATTCAGCAATAGTTTGACCGCCTGCAGCAAGGTCGAAGCTTGCTCTGCTATCCATAGGAACATTTTCGCCTATGGTTACGTTTTTACCGCCTAAGTTTATAGGAGCGGTATTGCCAAGTTGAATGTTGTCTATTACAAGGTTGCCTGTTAAGGTTGAAAGCGATACCTTTGCAATATTATTAACATCAGCAGAATTTAAATCAAGTGTAAATCCGTAATTAGGAAGTGTACCCCAAGCAATATCACCTGTAGCTTTTACATAAAGAGTATCACCTTTTACGAAATCTGCATTTTTAGCTATTTTAACAGCTGCAGCCACAGAAGCGAGAGGGGCAGTTTCAGAACCATCGTTATCATCACTACCATCCGCACTTACATAAAGAGTCTTAGTTTCAACAACCTTAGTATATTCGATATTATATGTGCCGGAAGGTAATGCGGTAAGATCGAGCACGCCATCTACAACAGCGGCGTCAACAGGTTCACCCGCTGCATTTGTAATGGTTGTAGTCCAAGCACTGTTAAAAGTAACATTATATTTACCCACAGTATCAGTAAATGATACTCGATGACTTAAGTTAGACTTGTTATTAATTATATAATACTTAGCGGGTTTAGCGCCTTCTGCGTTTGTGCTTAAAGCAGTATCCCAAGCAGCAGTAGCAGCGCCTGCTGAGTTGATAATTTGCACAGCAGAGTTTTCGCCATACTTAGCGTTTTGAATATTATTAGTAAAGGTTAACTTCGGACTACCATTCTTAATGTTAATATTAACAACGCCATTAATCTTAGTAGCGTGACTATCGTGATTAGCATTTTGAGTTGATACTACTAAATCATATGTACCCGCAGCATCAAATGTAACATAAACATCCTTATTGAATGTTGGACCGCACCAGTCACCGCCTAAGTACAAGGTTTTTGCCCAACCTGTATTAAAGGTTAAGTGGAGGTCTCTGTCATAAGTACCGCTCTTAGCATAGAAGAAATTATAAGCATCGTTACGTGCTACCGCACCTGCACCAAATACCATATCGTTACCAGCCAAGTCAATGGACGGATGTCCATCGCCCCAACCCATTAGAACATTTGAAATAATGGTAGGACCGTTAAATAATGCCGACTTGGTTGTACCTATAGTAGCTCTATTGCTAACAGATGAAAGGTCAAGAGTAAATGTATGAGCAGGAATCTTATTAGAAGCATCTTCTGTCCATACAACTGCCTTATCAGCAACGTGGATAGCCTTAACAGCTACGGTGTCGCCTGTTGCATAGCCTGCCTCGTTTGCTAAGTTAATAGCAGCTTCTACAGAAGCAAGAGGAGTATCTTGAGATTTACCGTCATTAGCATCGCTTCCTTCTGGGCTTACATAGTAAGTAGCAGAAAGACCGGTTTGCTTAGTAGCGGTTAATGTATATTCACCGGAAGCGGGAACAGTAATATAACCGTCTGCATCAGGTGTTGCTCTAACAGTGTCATCATCATCTTTTACAAGAGCGATATCACTATATACATCAGTATTTAAAACTATTTTAACCTTACCGGGAATATTGGTAACTTCCATAGCTTTAATTGAGCCTGTACCGTTTTTGTAAATATAGTAAGGAACAGGGTTGGTTTCTGTATCCTTCATACCCTTAATAAAGGTAACCGAAGCAGTAATATTTGCAGCAGGGTTGTTATTAATAAGGGTAACAGCTTTACCGGGAGCAAACTGGTAAAGGTCAGCAAATTTAGCCCAAATTTCAAGACCGGTTGCGTTATTAACAACAAAATTAAGGTTACCGTTATATTTTGTTGCACCATTTTTGTTGTTTAATGTTACATTATATTTGTTATTTGTGCCATTGTCGTAAATAACGGTTTTGTCACAATTATAGGTAGGTGCCCACCATGTGCTTTGGAATACATCTTTCAAGTAGCTACCAAAGTAGAGTGTCATATCCTTGGTAAAAGTACCAGGTGTAGAAGAGTTTCTCATAGCCAAGTCAAAGTTGCCGCTATAAGTTACACTCTTACCTATAGATAAGTCGTTATTACCAATGTCAAACATTACACTGCCGCTGCCATTGCCAATATTTAACTTAATCTTTTCAATGTGGATAGGACCACCAAGTGATAAACCGCCTTGGTTACCGATTAAAGCGATATCTTTTGTTGCAGAAGAAATATTAAGCTTAAAGCTATGGCTAGCAATTGTGCTATTGTAATCATTAATAATAGCGCTTGCGCCATCAACATAAGCTACCTTAACATATACAGTATCGTCTGCATCGTAGCCTGCTTTAGTAGCAGCAGCGATAATAGCGTTAAGTGTTCTGAAAGGAGCACTTTCAATACCTGTATACGCATTATTGCCGTTGGGGCTTAGATAGTATACGTTAGTGGTATTTTCTTCCATTTTAGCTTCAAAGCGATATTCACCGGGAGTAGTAACGGTGATATAGCCATCAGCGTCAATTTCTGCTTTGACATTTGGATCAGCCTTGCTTACAAGAGCTATGCTATCAAATTTAGCAGCAGCCAAATTAATCTTAAATTTACCAGGTGTATCAGTAAATTTAATCATATCATATTCTTGATATGGATTTTCAATTATGAAATAATTTAAAGGAGCCGGCTCTGTATCGTTAGTAGTTTTACCAGCTAAATAAGCTTTAACATTATCTGTAAGAGCTGCATTTCCTGTAGAGTTAATAATTTGTATAGCTGCATTTGAAGTGAATACAGGGTAACCGTCTACATGATTAGCATAATCTGTAAGGTCAAAATCTGCAGCATTCTTCAAATTAAAGTTAATATTTGCGTAGTTATATGTTACATAGTTTTTGTTAGCCAAGGTACCTAAAGCAAAATAACCCTTAGCACCGTGGTCTACTGTAACATTTACATTTACTTTTTTATCTTCGCTAGGACCAAAAGTTCCTTTGTTATCGGTAGCTGTTGCACCAATAACAATAGCTTTTTGTTTTTTACCAATTGCATTAAAAGCTAAATAAAGATCGAAATCTTTTGTAGGATCAGCGGCATAACCTGTTGTTACGAAAAGCGTACCAGAGGTTGCGCCCCATTTACAGCCTTTTCCAAAAGAAACACTATTACTGCCGAAATCAAAAACGCCATTTTCACCTGTGGTATTGTAAATATAAATGTTTTCGAACTCGATTTCACCTTTTAGTGTGATATCGCTATAATCACCGATAGCGGCAAATTCTTTCGTAGCAGTACTATTAGATGAAACATGAAGCTTAAACGCATACTCTGAAAGTGAGTTTGTGCCATCTTCAGTCCATTTAGTTGAAGCAGATGTATTGCCGTCATCTGTATCAATAACCTTAACATAAACTACATCGCCTTCACCAAAGCCGTTAGCTTTAGCCTTTTCGATAGCAGCGTTAAGTGAACCCAATGGTGCTTCTTTGCTTAAACCATCGTTAACAGCCGAATCACCTGCTGAGCTCATATAGTATGTAATGGTTTTAGGTTCTCTTACAACATCAACCTCAAGGCCAATGTCTGCAAGGGCATTGAGATCGATATCATCGTCTTCAACATTTTTAATCATGAATCTAACATAAGTTGCAGTTACATCTGTTACCAATGTTGGTTCAAATACGCTAACGCCATTAGAACCGGCAGTTACATCTGCCTTGCTTATAAATTCACCATCAGCTTCGCTTGCAGATTTGTATAAATAGTAAGTTAAAGTATAGTTTTCACCTACTGAAATACTATTACACTCTGACAAAGCTATAAAATCCGGTGTTGCGACTCTGTCAGTTCTGGTAGAAGTGCCCAATACACCTGAAGCATTTAGGCTTAGGTTAGCAAACTTAACACCTTGATACCAAACTGCAGTGTCGCCTTCAGCACTTACTGCGCATACGCAAGTAGATAAAATCATTGCTAATGCGAGTAAAACGCTTAAGAGTTTGTAGATTTTAGTCTTCATAAAATCTTCCTTTCATATTTTTTAGTAAGCCCATATTCTTTAGTGGGCTAAATACCAAGATAAGTATACCTATTTTTGAAAAATTAGTCAAGGTTTTTTTAAATTTTATTTTTGTTTTGTTGATTTTGCACAATAAATTGTAGCGCTATATATGAGAATGCCTAATGATGAAATTTGCAAATCAACAAATTTGTACTATTTTCTAACTTGTCCTGTCGAGTTATGGCATAATAGGTAATAACCTTCTTTACACATGGCTATAATTTTAGTACAATAAATACATAATGTCATTGCGAACGCATGTGAGAAATCTTTAGGTAAGACTCCTCGGCTTCACTCGGGGTGACAGAAGCCGTCAAACACAAGGAGAACTTTTAAATGAATTATTATGTGTATATATTATCAAATTGGAACAATAAAGTTATATATGTGGGCGTGACTAATAATTTAAAAAGAAGAGTATATGAACACAAGAATAATTTAGTTGATGGATTTACTAAAAAATACAATGTACACAAACTTGTATATTTTGATATTACCACAGATGTTTACGCTGCGATATCAAGAGAAAAACAACTAAAGTCTTGGCGCAGGGAAAAGAAAAATAAGTTAATATCTGATTTTAATCCCACTTGGGAAGATTTATGGGAGAAAATTTCAGGGTAAGACCCCTCGGCTTCGCTCGGGGTGACATATGCCCATGTCATTTCGAACGCATGTGAGAAATCTTTAGGTAAGACCCCTCGGCTTCGCTCGGGGTGACAAAGGGAATGAATGATGAATATTGAATAATGAATAATTATGGTGTGTCTACGGCACGGATATAAATGTTTTATAAAACTATGTCATTTCAAACGCATGTGAGAAATCTCGCAAAAAGCCTTCTCCAGCGGAGAAGGCTATCTTGTCATTACAAGCTTGTACAAAAATTAACGGTACAGTAGGCACCGTCCCCTACATTTATATAAAATAAAAATCCCAACTTACAGGAGTTGGGATTTTACATATAATTATCTTTCTATCTTAGCTTCGCCGTTTTCAACCGTTTTTGCGGTAACAGTAATTTTTTTAATAGTTGAATCGGACGGGGTTTCAAACATTAAGGGTTGTAGCACACCTTCAATAATTGAACGGAGTCCGCGAGCGCCTGTTTTACGCTCGATTGTAAGGTCGGCAATTTTTTCAAGCGCCTTTTTCTCGAACTTTAATTCCACACCGTCTAGCGCAAAAAGGGTTTCGTACTGCTTAATAATAGAATTTTTAGGCTCTAACATAATGCGTACCAAGGTTTCCTTATCCATACCTTCAAGCGCGGTGATAACGGGCATTCTGCCCACAAGCTCGGGTATTATACCAAACTTTACTAAGTCCTGATGGGTAGCCATAGTGCTAAGTGCTTCACTTTCGCGGCTTTTGGGCGACTTAACATCGGCACCAAAGCCCAAGCTACTGCCGCCTATACGGCGTTCGATAACCTTTTCAATTCCATCAAACGCGCCTGCGCATATAAACAGAATATTAGTGGTATCAATTTGAATAAAGTCTTGTTGGGGATGCTTTCTGCCACCCTGCGGCGGAACATTGGAAACTGTACCCTCTAAGATTTTTAAAAGCGCCTGCTGTACACCCTCTCCGCTTACATCACGGGTAATGGATGCATTCTCGCTCTTGCGGGCAATTTTATCAATCTCGTCTACATATATAATACCGCGCTCAGCTTTTTGAATATCATAGTCAGCCGCTTGAATAAGGCGAAGAAGTATATTTTCAACATCTTCACCAACATAGCCTGCTTCGGTAAGGGTTGTAGCATCGGTAATAGCAATAGGCACATCTAGGGTTTTTGCCAAGGTTTGTGCCAACAAGGTTTTACCCACACCAGTAGGGCCAAGCATAAGCACATTACTTTTGCCAAGCTCTACATCAGTTTTTTCGTTTTTGAAAATACGCTTATAGTGGTTATAAACCGCTACCGCTAAGGTTTTTTTAGCATTATCCTGACCGATTACATATTGGTCAAGCTTTTCCTTAATCTCTTGCGGCTTGGGTAACACAAATTCTTTTTTTACGGGCGTTTTATTACGGCTTTTTTGCGGCATCTCGTCCTCAAAAAGAAGACTGTTGCAAAACTGAATACAATTATCGCAAATGTAAACGCCTGGTCCTTCAACAAGACGGGTTACCTCGTCCTGCGATTTGCCGCAAAAGGAACAGCAAATTTCCATTTCGTTTTTATTAGGCATTATTTTACCTCTTTGTAATTACTTTATCAATAAGACCATACTCTGCAGCTTCAGAAGCAGTCATAAAATTATCGCGCTCGGTATCGCGGGCAATTTCTTCATAAGTTTTGCCTGTGTTTTCTGCCAAAATGCGATTTAATCTTTCACGGGTTTTTTCAATATGCTTTGCGTGGATTAAAATTTCAGTAGCCTGACCTTTTGTGCCACCCAAAGGCTGATGAATCATAATTTCGCTATTAGGCAATGCGTAACGCTTACCCTTTGCACCTGCGGACAAAAGGAATGCACCCATACTTGCCGCCATACCCATACAAATTGTACTAACATCACACTTGATGTACTGCATGGTATCATAAATAGCCATGCCGGCACTTACCGAGCCACCTGGGCTATTGATATAAAAGCTGATGTCTTTATCAGGGTCCTGACCTTCAAGATAAAGCATTTGGGCAATAACAATGCTTGCGGTAGTGTCGTTTACCTCTTCGCAAAGCATAATTATACGGTCGTTAAGTAAGCGGGAGAAAATATCGTAAGAACGCTCTCCGCGGCTTGTTTGTTCTAATACATAAGGTACTAAGCTCATAGTAATTCTCCTTTTTGAAATTTTATAGTTGAAATTTGGTTTCGCACAGGACGTTTTATCAACATCCTATTGAATTTCATATCTGTCTCCACCTTGTCGCTCATGCTGCGACGGGCACACCCTTTCTTGTGTGGCGAATGTGAGAAATCTTTTGGTAAGACCCTTCGAGTACGCTCAGGGTGACAATACCTTTGTTATTGCGAGCCGATTTATCGGCGTGTCAATATTTTTGCCAAAAACATAGGGTGTCGGCACCGTTAGTGCCGGCACCCATATACCGTATTATTAACTAATTTAAAAAATTATAATCAATTATTCTTCTGTCTTTTCTTCGGTTTTCTTGGTTGTTTTCTTTGCAGTTGTTTTCTTAGCTGTTGTCTTCTTAGCAGGAGCTTTCTTTTCGGTTTTAGCTTCTACCTCGGTAATAATAGCATTTTCTTTAACAAAGTCAATAGCCTTACCTACTGCAACATCCTTAGCAAGCTCTTCTGCGGGGATTGCGTTCTTAACTGCATCAACTTCCATATTATACTGCTTTGCCATTTCTTCAAAGCGAGCGTTTAAGTCTTCTTCGGAAGCTTCAATCTTTTCCAATTCTACAATCTTTTCAAGCGCTAAGCGGAATTTAACCTGACTTTCAGCTTGAGGACGGAAGGTAGCCTTGAAATCTTCCAAAGAAGTGTTTGAATACTTAAGGTAAGTATCAAGGTCTAAGCCCTGCATCTGTAAACGGTATCCAAATTCTTCAACGCTTTGGTTTAAGCGGCTTTCAAACATAGCTTCGGGAATTTCGCCCTTAATGCTATCAACAATCTGCTGTACTAAATCGTTTTCTGCTTCTTCTTCAGCAAACTTTGTTTTCTGTTCAAGCGCTTTAGCCTTTAAATCAGCCTTTAATTCATCAAGAGTATCAAACTCACTTACGTCCTTAGCAAATTCGTCATCAATTTCAGGTAATTCGCGAAGCTTGATTTCGTGAAGTTTAATTTTGAATACTGCTTCCTTACCTGCTAAATCTTCTGCGCCGTATTCTTCGGGGAAGGTTACGGTAATTTCAAACTCGTCGCCAATATTCTTGCCAACGATTTGTTCTTCAAAGCCAGGGATAAACGAGCCTGAACCAAGCTCTAAGGTGTGCCCTTCTGCCTTGCCGCCGTCAAAAGCAACACCGTCTTTAAAGCCTTCAAAATCTATAACAACGGTATCGCCCATAGCAGCAGCACGGTCTTCTACAGATACCATACGGGCATTACGGTCTGCCATAGCCTTAACCTGTGCATCAATTTCGCTATCTTCTACTTTTGCGATAACCTTTTCAGCCTTTAAGCCCTTATATTCGCCGATTTCAATTTCGGGATAAGTGGTAACGGCAATCTTAAAGTCTACGCCCTCTTCTTTAGAGATAGAAACCATATCAAAATCCATCTTATCGTTAATAACCTTAAGACCGGATTCTTTAATAGCTTCGTCTACTGCATCGGGATAAAGGATGTTAAGCGCTTCTTCGAAAAATGCTTCTTCACCGTACATCTTCATAACCATTGCATAGGGTGCTTTACCCTTTCTGAAACCTGGAAGCTGAATTTTATCTTTCTGTTGGTCGTAAGCCTTTCTTATAGCTTCCGAGAACTTTTCAGCATCGATAGTAATTTCAAGCTCGTATCTATTGGTAGCAAGCTTTTTTGTTTCTTTTAAACTCATTATTATACCTCCGCATAAAATGCTATTTTTCACTTCAAAATATTATATCATAACTTTTCAAATTTTTCCACTATAATTTTAAAAAACTTTAAATTTGTTGATTTACGCTATAAAAAGGGGTGTGAAATCTATACAATCACAGGATATTAACCTAAAAGTTATACCGTCATATTCTTTTACAGCGTTATTAAAACCGTTTCCGTGTATATGGCCGTGAAAAACTTTTTTTATATTATGCCTCTTTAAAACATTTAAAATTTCATGGCAAGCTTCATTCGCGTATACGGGCGGATAATGAAGAAACACTAATATCGGAAGCCCTGTTTTCTCGGCTTCACACAAAGATTTTTCCAGTCTGCCTACTTCTCGTAAAATGATTTTATCGTCCTCTGCCGCGTCATATAACCAGCCGCGTGTGCCCGCAATAGCATAATTTTCGGCAATTACTGTATTATTAAAAAGAATTTGGATATTTGAAAATTTATTTTCTTCTAAATAAGCATTAAGCTTTTTAGCGGTAGACCACCATAAATCGTGGTTGCCCTTTAAAAGAATTTTTTTACCGTTAAGTTTTTTTAAAAAATCAAAATCAGCTTTAGTGTCTTCAAGCTTTAGCGCCCACGATAAATCCCCTGGGAGAATAACAGTATCGTCTTCTTTCACAAGGCGGTTCCAATTAGCCAAAAGCCTTTCGGTATAGTTATCCCAACCGCGAAAAACATCCATCGGCTTATCGGTGCCAAAGGACAAATGCAAATCCGAAATGGCAAAAATACTCATTTTCTCCCTCCTTACATATTATTAAACTTTTCACACAAACTAATCTTGACCGCAATCGGTCAGAAAGGATATTTATTATGGAAAACAATTGTAATTGCGAAACAAATTATTGTATTAACTGTAATGTAAAAAACTGTGTTTACCACGCCGAAAACGATACCTGCTCTGCCGGTAAAATTCAGGTAGGTAACAGTAGCGCTACAAGTGTTCGCGATACCTGTTGCGACACTTTTAAGTGCAGATAATCCTTTTGAAAAAGCCACTTATAAAAGTGGCTTTTTTAATATAAATTATGTCATTTCGAACGAACGTGAGAAATCTTTAGGTAAGACCCTTCGACTACGCTCAGGGTGACAAGTTATTTAAATTACAAGTGCTTTGTAAACAGCTTGTAGCATATCTTCTTTTTCGCAAATTTCCTTAAAACGCACTGTGGCATTCTCAAGCGCGTTTATGGGAGCGGGAATTTCGGTAGAAGTAACATCTGATAAAAGGCGGACAGTCTCGAATTCGCTATCTGCCTTTTTATCGCTTACTGCCGATAAAACGCTGTTTGCAAACTTATAGGGTGAAGCGGTAGACGCGATAACGGTAGGTCTGTCATCCCCTGTAGTATTTACATATTGCTCATAAACATTTAAAGCAACGGCGGTGTGAGTATCAGCTAAATAGCCATACTCACTGAAATATTTATTAATTGTAGTAAGTGTTGCTTCATCATCACAGCAGCCACCGAAAAACAACTCGTTCATTTTAGCTTTAATTTCTTCGCTCACTGTGAATGTACCGTCTTTTGCTAAATCGGCTTGCATTTTAGCAACCGCTTTATCATCATTGCCCGATAATTCAAACAACATTCTTTCAAGGTTGGAAGAAATTAAAATATCCATAGACGGACTAATAGTAGTAAAGAAGCTACGGTTACGGTCGTATTTACCGGTGTTAATAAAATCGGTAAGAACATTATTAGCGTTTGAAGCGCAAATAAGCTTATTTATGGGCGCACCCATTTTTTTAGCATAGTAAGCCGCCAAAATATTACCGAAGTTACCCGTAGGAACAACTACATTAAAGCCGTCTTTCAAATAATCTTCATTTCTGTTTAGCATATCGCAGTAAGCCGAGATATAGTAAACAATCTGCGGTGCCAAGCGCCCCCAGTTAATAGAGTTTGCGGAAGAAAACTGCATATTATTGTCGGATAATTTTTCTTTAACCTTATTATCGGTAAAGATTTTTTTAACGCCTGTTTGAGCATCGTCAAAATTACCCTTAATAGCGCAAACATGAACATTGTCGCCCTTTTGCGAATCCATTTGAAGCTTTTGCATTGGGCTTACGCCGTCGCTTGGGTAAAATACCATAATTTCGGTATTTTCTACATCGCAAAAGCCTTCAAGCGCGGCTTTGCCCGTATCACCCGAAGTGGCAACCAAAATAACGATTTTTTTACCGCCCGAAACCTTTTTAGCAGATGTTGTAAGCAAATAAGGTAAAACCTGCAAAGCCAAATCCTTAAAAGCACAGGTGGGGCCGTGCCATAATTCCAAAATATTTGCATTTTTTCCTATTAGTGAAATAGGAGCAGGCTGTTCATTATCGAAGCTACCGGTATATGCACCCTTAACACAATATTCCACTTCTTCTGGTGTAAAATCGTTAAGGAAAGTACTTAATATATAGTTGGCTCTGCCTATGTAATCAAGCTCGCAAAGCTTTTTAAAATCACTTGTGTCAAGTGTTTTAAAAGTATCAGGCACGAAAAGACCACCTTCCTGCGAAAGACCCTGCGAAATTGCCATAGCGGCAGTAACCTTTACAGATTTATCTCTCGTACTAATGTAATTCATAAAATCTTCCTTTCAAAGTTCCTTTTTATTTTATTACTTTAAAAGACATTTGTCAAACCTTTTACCAAGCATTTTCAATATATTTTAGCTTATAACCTAAGGTTTCGTCGCTTCGCTCATAAACCGTTACTAAAGCAACGTCAAACCTTGATTGTTTTTGACATTCGGTTTTAACAATATAGTCGTTAGCGGTAAGTGTAATTCGCCTTTGCTTGAAAGCATTTACCGCTTCCACGCCCGACACAAGACTATTTTGCTTACGGGTTTTAACTTCTACAAAAATAATATACTCGTCATTCTCGGCTATAATATCAATTTCACCGTATCTGCACTGAAAGTTGCGTTTTACTATAGCGTAACCTCTTTTGCGAAGAAAAGAAGCAACCTTGTTTTCGCCCGTCTCACCAACTTTTCCTATGTTCATTTTTTATCTCCTAAAATATTTTTAAGAAAAGACAGACGGTGTATTTCACAAGGTCCATACTGCTTTAATAAATCTATATGCAGTTTTGTACCATAGCCCTTATGCTTTGCAAACTCGTAAAGAGGGTATTTTTCATCATATTCTAAAAGCAGGCGGTCACGTGTTACTTTAGCAAGTATTGAAGCCGCCGCTATAGACATAGACTTTGCGTCACCCTTTACAACCGTAGCACACTGCACCTTAATATCGGTTGGAATACGGTTGCCGTCGATAAGCGCAAAATCAACCTCTTTTAATCCATTTATTGCCCTATTCATAGCAAAATAGGTAGCATTTAAGATATTATGATCTTCAATTTCTTCTAAAGTCCCGAAAGCAATATGGTAATCAACCGCTTTTTCGATTATTACATCATAAAGCGCTTCGCGCTTCTTTTCACTTAGCTTTTTAGAGTCGTTAAGTCCCTCAATCTCCAAATTTTCGGGCAGTATTACCGCCGCCGCACAAACAGGACCTGCTAAAGGACCTCTGCCCGCTTCGTCAACGCCGCAAATAAACTTAAAGCCGCAGTTTTTTGCAGCCGATTCATAACTGTAATCAGGCATCCTTTTCCACCCTTTCGAGCGATATATTACCCAGCTTTTGATTGCGGTATTCTTCCATAATCATATTAGCCGCTCTTTCGGTATCGGTCTCGCCGCCACGAATTACCATACCGCGCTTTTTACCTATTTGACAAAGTAGCTCGTAAGAATCTACAGAAAAATCGAGCTCGCCAAAGCGGTTTTCTAAAAGATTTCTATAGTTCTCGCTTAAAATTTCAAGCAGTTTTACCGCCAAATATTCGGTATCTAATATTCTATCCTTAATAGCGCCCGTAAATGCCAAATGCTCGCCTACTGTTTGGTCTTCAAACTTAGGCCATAAAACACCTGGGGTATCCAAAAGCTCAAGCTGTTTATCAATAGTAAACCATTGGTTCCCCCTTGTAACACCTGGGCGGTTTTCAGCTTTTGCACGGGTTTTACCCGAAATTTTATTTATAAAAGAAGATTTTCCTACATTTGGAATACCCACAACCATTATTCTAAGTGGTTTACCTACCATACCTTTTTCGCGGTAGGCTTCAAGCTTGTAGGCAAGAGCTTCCTTTACGGTGGTTTTAAATTGATTTATACCCTTACCGCTTTTACAGTCAAGCGCAATTGCCGAAATTCCGTTTTTGCGGTAATGCTCAATCCACTCTTTTGTAATATTGTTATCCGCCATGTCACACTTGTTAAGCAAAATAATATGCGGCTTGTTTTCTATAAGCTCATTTAAATCGGGATTGCGGCTGCTTATCGGTATACGCGCATCCACAACCTCTGCCACAGCATCAATAAGCGGTAAAATCTCTTTGATTTTCCGCTTGGTTTTAGCCATGTGCCCGGGGAACCAGTTGATTGTACTGCTACCCGAGTTATTCTCTTTTTGGTTGTTCTTTTTGCTTTTGTTTTTATTCATCAAATATCCTACTTATTAAGACTTCCAAATTTAGCGAAAGGGAAAACCCTAAAAATTGCATGACCTAAAACATAGCGACTGTCTATCATACCGTTATCGCCTAAGCTTGATCTTCGACTATCGAGCGAGCATGGGCGGTTATCTCCCAAAACGAAAATATGTCCTTTTGGAACGGTGAGCGGAAACTCTACATCACTAGGCTGAGTATAGCTATAGGTTAAATAATCCTCATTAAGCTCTTGCCCGTCAACATAAACCTTACCGCCGCGAATATCCACTTCCTGATTTTCTGTGGCTATAACGCGCTTTATAATCGGTCCATCAGCAGCACTTATAGTTTCCGCAGAGTTTTCAACATTGCGAGATATCACCACGATATCGCCTGCTTTTGGGGTATAGCCCAAATCGGTAATAATAACCATTTCGTTTGAATGAAGTGTTTCAAGCATTGAATCTCCCGAAATTCTTACAACCTTAAAACAAAATGAAAAAAGAATTATAACGCAAATAAGCGATATGGATATAACATCACACCACTCAAAAAGGTCACTGAATTTTTGCTTGGAACCTTTTTTAATGATTTGTTCAGTTGTTTTTGTTTTAAACAACTCTTCTGCTTTTGGGGTATAAAAGTTATCGTTATTCATTGTTTTCCCACTTTTAATTAAAAATTAAGGGGACAAGGCTTTCAACCTGTCCCCCTTTTAGATTAAATCTTTTCTTTAACCTTTGCAGCCTTGCCCACTCTATCACGGAGATAGTAAAGCTTAGCTCTGCGAACTTGACCCTTGCGTACAAGCTCAACCTTAGCAACTGAAGGTGAATGTACAGGAAATACGCGTTCAACACCTACACCGTAAGATACACGGCGAACGGTAAAGGTTTCCTGAATACCGCTATTGTTCTTAGCGATAACGGTTCCTTCAAAAACCTGAATTCTTTCCTTTTCGCCTTCTTTAATGCGAACATGAACCTTAACGGTGCTACCGATTAAAATCTCGGGAACATCTTTTTTAAGTTGTTCTGCTGCTAATTCCTTAATTACGTCCATGGTTTTTCCTCCTTTAATTTTTACCAGATGTTCATAACACAATTGCCAGAGGACCATCCGCTTCAATGTCGATTTTTCGGCAAGAAGACACCCGTAAGGAAACGGGTGAAATCAAATGCTCATATATTCTACCACAATGCCCCCAAAAAAGCAAGCATTATTTTCTAATATTTTGCATTTTTTTAAAATTCAACATCAACATACACTGGGGAGTGGTCAGTAGCATCCAGAGCCTCAATATCTTCGATTACTCTATACTGCGAAACCTTAATCCCTTCGCCCAAAGCAACTATATGGTCATAAGAATAGTGCTTGTCGTTTTGAGTTTTCTTGCCGTGATATCTTCCGTCCTCACCCAAAACAGGGTCGCCGTGGTGAGTGGACACATCATCCTTTACTTGTGCCAAATCGTGAAGATGGTCTATACCGTTGGCTTGATAGACCTCAAACACCTTGCTCGAAAGCAGAGCATTCATATCGCCAAAAGCAAAAACGGGGCAGTTGTATCTGTTATGTAAATGCTTCATAAGGTTTGTAAGCTGCAAAGCATTTTCGGCTCTTATAACCTCGTGCTCCTCGCCTATCCTCCACCAAAAATGAGTGTTGCAAACAGCAAAAACCTTTCCGTCCTTTTCGAGCACCGCCCAGGTAATACCCTTAGATATATCGGGGGTGTTTTCAAGATATTCATAGCCATAGTTAAGAAGCTTATATTCCTTCTTTATCGCCATAGGCACATAATTTATGTTGTTATAAAGCTCGGTACCGACGGGGTAATACTCCCCAGACAGCCAAGTATACAAATTACCCTTATACCAACCCGAAGTATACTCCTGCATACCTAAAATATCGGGTGAATATTTTTTAAAAATCCCATATAATAAATCTTCTCTAACATTTACAGGGTTGCCAAAATAGTCGCCCCAAATATTGCTTGTCATAATTCTCATAAAATCACACCTTTTTTACTGTTGCAATCATTATAACTTAGAATAATATCTTTGTCAATTATACCACTTCGCAGTATTATATTACTGTGGCACTGTAAAGCAAAAAACCAACATTTTTATTACTTTTGACTAAAAAATATTTAAAATCAAGCCTTTTAAATTTTAATTTTGGGGGAAATGCATAAATTTTGCACAAAATTAAGCTGTAATAGACATTGTTTTTTTAAACTAATAAATACTTGAAATTTTTTTGTAAATAATGTATTATATAAATACATTTATTATGGAGATGAGAAAATGGCAAAAATCACAGCAGCTTCACTTGCTTCTTTAATAGAAAAGAAGCTTTCACATAACTTCGGCGTAACACCCGAGCAGGCTTCAAACGAGCTTTTTTACAAAGCGTCGGTTTTAAGCCTAATAGAAATTATGAACGAGCGCCGCGCCGATTTTAAAAAAGAACGTGCGGAAAAGCAAGCTAAGATTGTATACTATCTTAGTATGGAATTTCTTATGGGGCGCTCTTTTAAAAACAATCTTTACAACTTAGGTCTTACCGATACAATGGAAAAGGCGCTTAAAAAATTTGATATAAAGCTTGAAAAGCTTTACGATTTTGAACCTGATGCAGGTCTTGGCAACGGCGGTCTTGGCCGTTTAGCTGCCTGCTTTTTGGAAGCGCTTTCAAGCGGCAGCTATCCTGCTATGGGCTACTGCATCCGTTACGAGCTTGGTATATTCCGCCAGAAGCTTGTTGACGGTTGGCAGACCGAAATGCCTGATTTTTGGCTTCCCGGCGGCGGTGTTTGGCTTGAAGCTAAACCGGGTGCGGCAGTTGATATTAATTTCGACGGCTATGTAAATGAATGGTGGGAAAACGGCGACCACCACATTGAACATAAAGACTACCAAACTGTGCGCGCCGTACCTTATGATCTTTGTGTTGCGGGCAAGGACGGTAAAACCGTAAATGCTCTGCGTCTTTGGAGTGCCGAATGTCAGGATTTTGATATGTCAGCCTTTAATCAGGGCGAATATTTACGCGCTATTGAGCAGCGCGCTATGGCTGAAAACATTTCTAAAATCCTCTACCCTGCCGACAACCATATTGAAGGCAAATCTTTAAGACTTCGTCAGCAGTATTTCTTGGTATCGGCATCAATTCAAGATATTTTAAGCCGCCATTTGCGTCATTATAATACCTTAGAAAACCTACCCGAAAAGGTAGCTATTCACATAAATGATACCCACCCCACACTCGCCATACCCGAGCTTATGCGTTTTCTTTTAGACGACTGTGGTTACGCTTGGGAGAGAGCTTGGGATATAGTTAAGGGTACAGTTGCATATACTAACCACACAATTATGCCTGAGGCACTTGAATGCTGGTCTGAAGACCTTGTTAAAGCAAGGCTTCCCCGTATTTATCAAATTATTAAGGAAATTGACCGCCGTTATCGCAGTGAAGTTATTCAAAAAACAGGTGATTTTGCTCTTGCAGAACGCACTGCCGTTATCACTGACGGCGTTGTTCGCATGGCAAACCTTTGTGTTGCAACCTGCCACGCAGTAAACGGTGTTTCTAAGCTTCACAGCGCTATTATTAAGGATGAGCTTTTCAAAGATTATGCTAAAATGACACCTGAAAAGTTCAAAAATGTTACTAACGGTATCGCCCACCGCCGTTGGCTTTGCTGTGCTAACCCGAAGCTCACCGCTTTCTTAAACGAAACCATTGGTGACGGATTTATAACAAATGCTGCAGAGCTTGAAAAGCTTATGGCGTTTAAGGACGATACTACCGTTTTAAATAAGCTCGCCGAGATTAAGCACTTTAATAAAGAGCGTTTTGCAAAATATATTGAAAAACAGACAGGCACTATACTGAACTGCGAATCTATTTTTGATATGCAGGTTAAACGCTTGCACGAATATAAACGTCAGCACCTTAATGTGCTTAATATTATAAGCGAGTATTTGTTCTTGAAAAATAATCCCAATGCCGACTTCACACCCAAAACCTATATTTTCGGCGCTAAAGCCGCTCCCGGATATTTGCTTGCAAAAGAAATTATACAAATGATTTATACTCTTTCAAAGGTTATTGAAAGCGACCCGCAAGTTAAGGATAAGCTTAAGGTTTTATTCTTAGAAGACTACCGCGTGACGTTAGCAGAGCTTATGATTCCCGCCGCCGATATAAGTGAACAAATCTCGCTCGCTTCTACAGAAGCATCGGGCACGGGTAATATGAAGCTTATGATGAACGGCGCTATTACCTTAGGTACCGAAGACGGCGCAAATGTTGAAATTCATTCAGCAGTAGGCGATGATAACATCTTTATTTTCGGTATGCAAACCCCCGAAGTATTGGCACTTCAAAAAAGCGGATACCAGCCTGAAAAATATTATAACAATAACCCCATTTTACGTGAAGCGCTTGACTTTATTGGCACAGGCTTTGGCGGTAAACATTTTGATAACATTTATAATACCTTTAGGTATCACGATACCTATATGGCACTTGCAGATTTCTCGGATTATAAAAACGCACAGGCTAAGGCTACTGCCGCATATAACCAACCTGAAGTTTGGCAAAAAATGTCGCTTACAAATATTGCAAAATCGGGTGTATTTTCTGCAGACCGTTCAATAGACGACTATGCCCGCGATATTTGGAACGCAACACCGCTTAAATAGTTATGAATTATTATCCGTTTGATTCGAGAAATCCCATATACAAAAATAAGTTTGGTGCTTTAGCCGAGGGTGAAAACCTTCGGCTAAAAGTGCTATTGCACAAATGCGCTCAGGTGCAGTCGGTTTTCTTGACCTATAAAAACGACCAAACAGGCGAATGGACCGATATAGCTATGCCAGTGTCGGAATATTTAGACGATTACCGCTTTTACGAGTGTGAAATCGCTTTGAATGAGGGGCTTTATTGGTACCACTTTAAATATCAAAGTAATTTCGGTGAATTTTGCATTAAAAAGTTCGACCACTCTTTAGGGGCTATATCAAGTGACGGCGACAGCTGGCAGCTTACGGTATATTCTAAAGACTACACCACACCCGATTGGCTTGACGGCGGTATTATTTACCAGATTTTTCCCGATAGATTTTTCGCATCAGGTAAACGCAAATTAGGTGTGCCTAAAGACCGCTATATTATAAAGGATTGGGAAAAGCAACCCGAACACCGTATGGACGACCCATTTTACTGTCTTGGCAACGATTACTACGGCGGCGACCTTAAAGGTATAGAGGAAAAGCTACCTTATTTAAAATCTTTAGGTGTAAACTGCATTTATTTAAACCCCATTTTTGAAGCACATTCAAACCACCGCTACAACACTGCCGATTATATGAAAATCGACTCATCCCTAGGTACTGAAAAAGATTTAGAAAGTCTTGTGAAATCGGCAAAAAAGCAAGGCATTCATATTATACTTGACGGCGTTTTCTCCCACACGGGTGATGATAGCATTTATTTTAACCGCTACAATAGGTACGACGTTATAGGCGCTTATAACTCTAAAAAATCGCCGTATTACGAATGGTATAAATTTGACAACAGTAAAATAGGCTATTCGGCTTGGTGGGGTGTACCGTCACTTCCCGAAGTAGACGAAACCAACAAAAGCTTCTCGAAATTTATAACAGGTGAAAACGGAGTTATACGCTATTGGCTTAAAAAGGGTATAAAGGGCTTCCGTTTAGATGTTGCAGACGAGCTACCCGACCAATTTTTAGATAATATCCGTAAAGCTATTAAAGCCGACTCGGAAGACAACTTCCTTTTAGGCGAAGTGTGGGAAGACGCAACCAATAAAGTAAGCTATGATGTGCGCCGCCGATTTTTAAGAGGTAAACAGCTTGACTCGGTTATGAACTACCCCTTTTCAAATGCCGTTATAGAGTATTTGCTTGGCGGAAACTCGCGCAATTTAATAGATACCGTTTTAGAAATTTTAGAAAATTACCCACCCCAAGCAGTCAAGCTATTGATGAACCACATAGGCACTCACGATACACCCCGTATTCTAACCCTTTTAGGCAAGGGTGGTATAGCTTCAAGTGACCGCGAATGGCAGTCTAAACAATCTTTATCAGAAGAAGAGTACCAAAAAGGCGCAGCTCTTTTAAAGGTTGGCGCACTTATACAGTATACTTTACCGGGTATTCCATCACTCTACTACGGTGACGAGGCAGGTATACAAGGCTACGGCGACCCGTTTTGCCGCGCAACTTACCCTTGGGATAAGCAAGACAATGCACTTTTAGATTACTATAAAAAATTAGGTGAAATCCGCCGTAATAACAAAGCGTTTTGTTCGGGTGAGTTTATACCCGTTTATGCAAATTTCGGCGAAATAGTTTATATTCGCAAATCGAGTGACGAGCAAATACTAATAGCTGTAACCCGCTGGCACGAAGGTAGCGAGGTTACTATACCTGATGAATTTATGAACGCCGAATGTCTTATTGGCGAAAAACCAAACGGCAATAAAATCAAACTGTCCCCCTACGGATATTCGGTTTTAAAAATTAAAAACTAAATATCTTTATATGCAAAAAGACTTCGGAATAACCGAAGTCTTTTTCTTCTATTTAAGTAAAATACTTATTATTGCAAATACAATAAGTTCTGCTACGGCAATCGTGCCTAAGGTGATAAACAGCTTTCTATACTTTTCTTTAAATCGGATGCCAAAAATTATAGAAAGCACCAAAACTGCAAGCGGCAAAACACCGAACACTATTGTGGCTAAAGCGTCAACTAGCGCTTCTGCAATTTCTTCGTCATTAACAAAGCCTAAATCTTCGTTATAAAGATTGTAGCAGTTTTCTAAGCCCCAAACAGTATCGGGATCGGTAATTTCATAAACTGTATAAGTTTTTTCCGTATCAATATAATCCTGCCATTCTTCTACGTTTTTTATGCCTGCATCTTTATAATCTAGATAATAATAGACACCATCCTTTAAAACAATATTACCTGAAATAACTCCTACACTCTTTGACTCGGCACCTATATCAATACAAACATTAAAATTTTCCGTATCGATATATGCAAAATCAATTGTTTTTTTATTTTCTTTTAGCTTTGAAATCGTGGTTTCAAAATAATTATCACTCGGATAATCGAAATGAATGTAAATTTCTTCTATTTCACCATTTAAAGCTTTATTATATGGGTCGAAATAGTTATCATTTATATAAGTAATTGATAGTTCTGCGCCTGTATTAAGCGTATATTCTGCATCTACAACCAAACCGTTCATATAAGCAGTTAAATCCAATGACGAAACCGTTTCACCTTGTTCCGCAGTTAAACTGATACTTTCAAGCTTCTGCTCTTCATCAAAATAATAACCGCCATAGTAAAGATTGCTATCATCAACAATCGTATAGGTTTGCTCTTCAAAGGTTAAATGGGTATAGTCTTCACTAAAATCTGCTGTTTTACCTGTACCCCCAAGCGGTGTTACTTCCACGGCACTAGCACTTACCGCTACCGTAAAAAGAGAAACAGCAACCAAAGCGCAAAGAATTATATTTAATATTTTTTTCATTTTGCCATTCCTCCTTATGTTAAATTAAGCTTGCGGTCAATCAGATAGTAGTTGATAATATATAATATTCCGCCAACTAAAAGCATAAATAACAGTATACACAAGGCTATTAAGGATACGATCAGCTTTATGTCACCCTCCGCCAAAGCATTAAATTTTGCTTCCAGCGTTACTGTTCCGAATATAAACAGCAGCATGGTTACAAACGAAACCAGCCAGCTTACACCATAATAAATACCTATTGAAGCTATAACCTTTGCCTTTTTCGCAATAATAGAGCCTATTGTAATACAAATATAAAGCAGCAATATAGCAAGCGCCGAAGCCACAACCACTATTAAAACCGCTTCTAATAAATATACCAATATGTAGCCGCCAAGCGCGTTCCAAATATCAGCAATACCTTCTTTAAGATTTGCAAAAAAATCTTTTGTAAAAATGTCTTTATAAAAAGCTATAACAAGCATTAGTAAAATATCAAAGCCTGTTACCAAAAGGGTTGCAAATTCAAAAGCTACTGCCGAAATAAGTTTAGAATTTAAAATGTCGCTACGTTTTACAGGTAATGTAAAGGTAAGATAGCCTTCGTCGGTAAACAAGTTTTTATAGTATCTTATAAAAATCATTACGGTAGAGAAAACCGCAAAAACCACTAATCCAATATATGTAAGTGTTAATATAATAGTTGCCGAAACCCCTAAAACCGCAGGTAGTTCTCGCTCGGAACTGATTATTGTAATACATTTGCCCGACAAGGCACTCAAGCCCACAGTAGCCACTGCTACTATCCACCAATATTTAAACAGTGCCTTAAAATCGTACTTTAAAAGCTTTTTTAACATTTGAACTCCTCCCTAAAAATAGCATCAAGTGACTTGCCGCGCTCGTTTCGCACTTCTTCAGCGTTACTGCTTAAAACGATTTTACCGCCATAGGTTATAAACATAAAGTCATCCAAAACCTGCTCTACATCACTTATAAGGTGGGTGGTAATTATAATAGAGGCTTCGGGGTTATAGTTGCCAACAATAGTGCTTAAAATATAATCTCTGGCTGCAGGGTCAACACCGGCAATTGGTTCGTCAAGTAAATAAAGCTTTGCATTACGCGCCATTACAAGTATTAACTGCACCTTCTCTTTATTACCTTTAGAAAGGGAAGAAATCTTGCTATTTACACTTATTCCCAAATCACATAAAAGTTTTTCCGCAACATCGGTACGAAAATCGGCATAAAACTCTGCAAAAAACTTTAAAAGCTCACTAACCTTTTGGTGCGGATTAAAGTATGGTCTTTCAGGTAAATAAGAAATCATAGCGGCGGTTTTTTCGCCTACTTTTTCACCGCATACCAATATTTCACCCTTATCTGCTTGCAAAATACCTGATATTAGTTTAATAAGGGTAGATTTACCGCAACCATTTGGTCCCAAAAGTCCTACTATTTTTCCGCCTTCAATAGAAATGTTTAAATCTTTTAAAACGGGAAAATTCTTTTTATAGGCTTTCTCGATATTCTTAACCTCTAAAACGTTCATAGCTCTATCTCCTTTAGTATTGATAATAGTTCTTCCTTTGTGACCGAAAGCTCTTTAGATTTGCTTGCAAAATCGTTAAAAAGTTTTTTAACCAATTTCTTTCTACAGTTTTCAATAACCTGTGTTTCTTCTGTAACAAATCTGCCTTGTGTACCTTTAGAAACAATAATTCCCGCATTTTCAAGTTCACAAAAAGCGTGTTGTACTGTATTTGGATTAACCGCCGCTTCAAGTGCCAACTGCCTTACACTCGGTAACTGCTCTGACGGTAAATACTTACCCGAAAGAATGGAAACTGTAATCCTTTCAGCAATCTGTAAATAAACCGCCTTGTCACCAGAAAAGCTCCAAGCCATTTTATCACTCCCTTTAGATGTATTAGTGTACTATAACAATAATACACTAATTTTCCAAATATGTCAATATTTTTAGGTCTACGCTCTAAACGATACTGACAAATTACTAGCTACCGTAAACGGGTCAAGGGCGAAGCCCTTGTCGTTTAAGGGGGTTACGGTGACAGCGAAGATACTATAAAACACACAAAACTTGCCGACAAATTGAAAACGCAGTTTTCACTCTTTGGCGGCGTTTTTATGTTAATAAATCTTTGTCACCCAAGGGGGAAATCGAAATTCCCCCTTTAGGCGAATCTTTCCGCCCTTTCTTTTCGCCTACACAAGAAAGGGCGTGCCCACGCGAAGCGACAAGATGAAAAATTTTATCTTTTCAAACCATAACAATCCCTCACCGCGTTTCGACAAAATCCTTCATCGGTTAACCTTTATACAACAGAAAACCGTAAGGGAACCCTTACGGTTTTTACGTTTAATCTTCCGGTTGCTGCTTTTTAATATTTTTATATATAAAGTAGCCTATGCCACCCCATAACGCCAAGCATACCACCGCAACAACAGCTATCAGTATAATAGCGACAGTGCCTTCCTTTTCGCCGTCTTCAAAATCGGATACTTCTTCTGCAACATTATCATCACTTTCAACCTTTGCTTCTTCTTTAGATGATGTTTCTTCCGAAGCCGATTCTTCATTTGGTTTGCTTAATTCTGTGCTAGATTGATTTTCAGATTCAGATGTACCATAGGCGGAAGACTGATTTTGAGAACTTATGCTTTGCTCATAAATAATATCATAAATCGACTTGCCTTTAGGTATAATTATCGTTCCTTTAACCTTTCCGCAATATTCACACTTGTTCTCTGCTAAGCCTGTAGCATCGTTTGTAGCATCCTTTATAGCAACAGGATAATAACTATGCGGCTTATATCCACCTTTGCTATCATATATAACGCTGGTTGCGTTACAGCCCTTAACGGTACACTTTGCAATCAACGTTGCAAACTCTTGACAGGTGGCTTTGGTCTTTTGCTCATATTCTCCGAATTTATGACCTGCAGTATCCGCCACTTCGTAGGTGCCACTCTTACCGCATCTTTCGCATTTACCCGTTGCAACTGCATTTTCTGTACAAGTGGCCTTTTTCTTGATTTTGCCGTTTTCTATATCGTGTCCAAACGATTCACAAACCGATTCTATAACAGCTTTAGACGGAATCTCTTCGCCGGTATATACACCAAAGTTTTTATAAATATAATTCCAAGTTACAACCTTGGCTTTACTTTCTTCCTTAGAATCAATATAGGATAAAAGCTCTGTCATATTATTTTTTGAAAATTCAGTAAAATCGTGTGCCGATATAACTAACCATTCTTTTTCGCTTATAGCTTTATCAATACGCAACTTTATAGAATCTAAAGTATTATCCTTTAACAAAATACGTTCTTTTTTATATTGTGGCGATACACCGTAAGCGTTGGAATATTTATAATACTTTCTTGTAACAGTTTCAATTAAATTGTAATTAGCGGTTGCTTCTTTCCCGCCGTCGCCGACTTCAATAATACCGTTAACATTAAAACCTAACGAGGTTAAAACTTTAAACGAATCACCTATCTGTTTTTCAATGTTAGGTAAATTACAGTTGTCTTCGTGCAATGCTTCGTGGGTTAAAGTATGTGAAAGTATTTCACAGCCTTGCGATTGGGCTTTTTTGAAAAAATTCGCCGTATCCTCATCGCCTAAAATTTTGTTGGCAATAAGCGAATAACATATCGGCATATCAAAGCCCTTAAAAAGATTAAAGCATTGTTTTGAAAACGGCATTTTACCGTCATCAAAAACAAAGGTTATGTAAGCCTTGTCAAACGCTTTCATTGTAAAATCGTTTGTTTGCGCCTTAACAGTTAAGGTTGCGAAAAGTGAAATCGAGATAACCGCAACCACTATTAAAAAACAAAGTACTTTGCTTAGTTTATTTTTCATAATCTACTCCAACACATATAAATTGTAGAACATTACAATATTTAATGTATACCATAAAAAAACTTTTGTCAAGGTTTTTTAAAGTCCGCTTTATTGGACATAGAAAGTATTACAATAAAGACACAACAAAAACCAAAGGAGATATAAAAATGTTATTTGTCTTATTACTTTCAGCTATAATCATCATCGCTATTCTCAGTCCGAAAAACAACAAGGGAAAAGGTGTTTTTGGTGTGCTTATCACATTACTCTACTTCCCACTTGGTGTAATATTAGCACTTACAAAAAAATATAAATAAAATAAAAAAATTTTCAAAAAACACTTGACAAAACAGATTTAATACACTATAATAAGAATAGCGAACAAATGTTCGGGAGGTAAAAATTATGACATTCATTCAGTTTATAACAACTTTATTAGAGCTTTCGGCTTTTATAGGCCTTATTTGGTGCATCTTCCATGAAGATACTTTGGTTGCCTTTGAAGAAAGGGTTTTCGCGGCTATTCGCCGTAAGCGTTTGCGCGTTGTTAAAGCAAGACGCACCCACAGCTATAATATTTAATATTTCTTTTCCTTTGTCTTTAATATAACAAGGCGGCAGTAGGGTTTTTCCTTACTGCCGCCTTACTTTATATATTATATTTTTCTTTGTCGCGGTTTATTTGCTTTTGATAACGGTCTTCTTCTGAAAAAATACAGCCGCAATATTTTTGCATATAAAAACCTTTTTCGCGCGCAAGCGCATTGCCGTTTCTAAAGTTTACTCTAAAATCGCGGTATAAAAATTTTACACCGTATTTTTGTTCAAGCCTTTCGCCTATTTCTTTCATTTTATCGTGGTCTTGGTAAAGGCTTGCAAGCAGGGTTGTAGTAAAGGCATCAAAGCCGTTTTGCTTTGCAAATATTGCCGCCACTTCCATTCGGCTTTCATAGCAGTAGCCACAGCGGTTATCTATGTCCCCTGCTACCGATGTCACAAAATCGCGCAGCCCATAACACTCTTTCACATAAAGCTTTAAATTTATTTCCTTTGCGTAGCCTATAAGGCAGTCGCGCCGCGCTTCATATTCTTTAAAGGGGTGAATATTTGGATTATACCAAAAAAGCGATAGCTCTACCCCTTCGCTTAAAAGCGGATCTATACACGAAAGCGAACAAGGCGCGCAACAACAGTGAAGTAATACTTTCATAAAATCTCCTTATATTTTTATGATAACAGGCATAATGCCGTTTGGTTCAATATCTATTATAGCGTAGGATTCGTGAAAATCGCGTCCGCGTGAACAAGAGCCTGGATTCACAAGGTAAATTTCATCCTCATATACTATATTAGACACGTGCGTATGCCCATAAAGCGCAATTTGGCAACCGTTTTGCTTAGCAGCTTCCAAAAGCCGCCCCGTACCGTATTTAACCGAAAGGTTATGCCCGTGGGTATAAAAAATCTTTTTGCCGCCCACCGTAGCTACCGCCGTAGACGGATAAGCAGAATAATAGTCGCAGTTGCCCGAAACAATATAAAACTTTTTATCGGGAAATATAAATTCCATATCTTGCACGTCCGGTGTGCAGTCGCCCAAAAAGAAAACCGCTTTTGCGTCAGACTGACTGTAAAGGATTTTTTCCACAATATCGCTTCTTTTATGCGAATCTGAAATAACTACTATCCTCAAACAATCACCTTTCATTCTAAACTTAAAATTTGAACATAAATATATTACAAGGGGGAATTTTTATGAACAACGCAGATATTGATAAACTATTAAAGCAAAACGGCAAAAATATTGATAAAAAAGCCATTGAACACGCAAGGCAAACAGGTGATGCTTCTGCCCTTTTGAAAAACCTTAATGACAGCGACAAGCAAAAGCTCAACGATATCTTGTCCGATAAGCAAAAGCTTAATGAGGTTTTAAAAAGTCCGCAAGCACAAATGCTTTTAAAATTATTTAACGGTGGTAAAAATGGATGACATAAACCAAAAGCTTACCGAAATTTTGAACGACCCCGAGAGTATGAACCGCGTTCGCGAAATGGCAGAAAGCATACTTTCAGACAATGACAAAAAGAACGATACAACCGACGAGTCAATTTTCGGCAGTTTAAACGGCGCCGAGCTTGGAAATATAATGTCTATAATATCGAAGCTTAACCAAAAAAACGACGACCCAAGAACAAACTTACTTGTGGCACTAAAACCGCATTTAAGCGAGCGAAAACGCGAAAAGGTTGACACTGCAATTAAAATTTTGCGATTACTAGAGCTTTTGCCACTTTTGAAAGAAAGCGGTGTTTTGGGTAAACTGCTATGAATGAAAACGAGTTTAATAAAGCGCGTCAGAACGCTATAAAACAAATGCAGCAGATGAATAACCGCAGTACTAATAAACAACCTCTGCCCAAGCAAGAAAGTAAACCGAAGCAAAAAAATGATACCTCTTTATTAGGCGGTTTAGGTATTCCGTTTTTAGAAACCCTTAAAACCGACAGCGATTTAACCCTTATTATCGGCATATTATTGCTTCTATTAAGCGAAAAAGCCGATAAACGGCTTTTGTTTGCGCTAATTTACATCTTACTTTAAAAGAGCATATTTATTTGTTAAATATGCTCTTTTTTGTCTACTGATTTACAAATAAATACTATTGCAAAAATCCCGAAAGCAAACAGTGTAATTAAAACATCTGTATTAGTATGAATATAGGGTTGCTTACTAAAAAGATTTATAATTATATTAGGCACAGACGCGGTAATTGTTATAACCGCAGAAACGCAGCTTGTTGCCAAAAATTTTGTAAATCCCCTTTTTTCTTCTATGCCGTTATGAAGCTTGCCATAGCTTATAAATAAAGGCATTAAACTGCAATAAGAAGCCAAAAGCAGTATATTATCGCTTATAAGCGCTAAGGATGAAAGATTTATAAATGTAAAAATGGTTTTTGCCGTAGCGTAAATAATAGGCATTATATGTAATAACGGTGGCATTTTAAAGCCAACTATATATTGCATACAAAACACAATAAAATAAACGGCTGTAAATGCAGTAAGCATTTTAATTGCGAACACCTGTCCTGCAGTCATGGTCATAGGCATATTCTCGCTGAAAAGCTCACTGAAAAGAGTTGCTGCTACCACAACCGATATTATAGCCAACAGCCAATCTGTTTTAGGTGGTGTTACGTCTATTTTTTCTGTTTTAAATGCAAAAAATACAAGCCCCGCACAAATAAGCGCTATAAGCACCATACATAAATTACCCAAAAGCTCTTTGCCAACATAATAAAAACCGTTAGAATATTCAACCAAAAAAATTATTTGAAATATCCTTATTAAAGTGCATACAAACAACGCTGCTGATAAGTAGGCAATGTTCTTTTTAAAATTCATTTTATTCTCCTATATTAACATTAAAATAAAAAATCAATCATATATTTAATATTATAATGCAAGTTTAAAAATGTCAATAACAATGTAAAAAAAGAAGGTTTTTTCATGAGAAAATTTTTTGTTCTTTCGGTATTTTTATTAGCTCTTTTACTGCTTTTGCCCTTAGCAGCATTGCGTGAGAATCCACCGTCTTTGCCCGTTTTAGCCGAGAGCACCGTCACTTCTCAAAATGCCCAAACCACACAAAACACCGAAAGCTTTAAGGTTTTAATCAGTGAAACAGGAAAAACCGAAACCCTCACGCGCGAAGAGTACCTTTTCGGTGTAGTAGCAGGCGAAATGCCTGCCCTTTATGAAGAAGAAGCTTTAAAGGCACAAGCGGTTTGTGCTTACACCTTTTTAAAATGGCGCCAAAAGGAAAACAGCGATAAGGAATACGATATTACAGATAATTACCAAATAGACCAGTGCTATATATCTGAGCAAAAAGCCTTGGAAAAATGGGGCAGCAAAGCTGATGAATATAGCCAAAAAATTAAAAACGCTATCGAAAGTGTATTAGGGCAAGCCTTAAATTATAACGGAGAAATTATACTCTCGGTTTACCACGCGGTATCAGGCGGTATTACCGAAAGCGCGAAAAATGTTTGGGGTAAAGAGTACCCCTATTTGCAGTCGGTTTCGAGCGTTGGTGATAAGCTCTCGGCAAACTACATAACCACCGTAGATGCCACCAAAGAAAAAATTGAAGGGTGCTTTTCGGTAACACTACCCACAGGACTTAAAGGCACCTTTACCGACTTTAAACGCACAAGCAGTGGCTATGTAAAAAGTGTAAAAATTTGCGGTAAAGAATTTAGTGGAAGTGAAATTCGTGAAATCATGGGCTTAAAATCGACAAATTTTAGCGTTACCTTAAAAGACAACATTTTCACCTTTACGGTTTACGGCTACGGCCACGGCGTTGGTATGAGCCAAAACGGAGCAAACTATATGGCACAGCAGGGCAGTGATTATAAAGAAATCCTTGCGCATTATTATAAAGGAAGCCAAATAATGCGTAATTCGTAATGCGTAATTGTTTGAAACAGATTATAATATTAAAAGCCTCAGTGAAATGATATGCACCCCAAAAGTTAGACACTTTTGGAGGTGCATATTTTTTATGCGTAAAAAAGGTGGAAAGAATAAAGTTTATAGTGCAGAATTTAAAATAGGTGTTATAATGGATATGCGAGAACACCGTTTAGGGT
>JAFQOJ010000059.1 GCA_017403265.1 Clostridia bacterium | reverse complement strand
TTTTTCAAACTGACGGTAAACTTCGGGATTAAGTGCCTCACCCGCAGTAGTCATATGCTTTACTGACGATAAATCATATTTGGAAATATCCTGTTTAATAAGCATACGAAGCATTGTAGGCGGTGCACAGAAGGTAGTAATTTGATGCTTTGCAAACATCGGTAAAATTTCTGCCGCATCAAAACGGTCAAAATCATACACAAAGATTGCAGCTTCTGCTAACCATTGACCGTATAATTTACCCCACATAGCCTTCGCCCAACCTGTATCAGAAATGGTAAAATGTAAGCCTTCGGGGTCAACATCGTGCCAATACTTTGCAGTATGGAAATGACCGAGCGGGTATTTATAGTTGTGTGCTGCGATTTTCGGATAACCGCTTGTACCAGAAGTAAAGTACATAAGCATTAAATCTTCACCGCAGGGTGAATCCTCGGTACGCTTGAAGCGGGTTGAATAAAGGGGATATTCTTCATCAAATGTGCGCCAACCGTCACGCTTGCCGTTAACTATCATTTTATGCTTTAACTCGGGGCATTTTTGGGCAGCTAAATCAACCTGAGCGGCGGTGTCGCCATCAGCAGTACAAACAATAGCGGTCACCCCTGCCGACTTAAAGCGGTACTCGAAATCGTGCTCTTGCAACTGATTTGTAGCGGGAATAACAACCGCGCCAAGCTTGTTAAGCGCCATCATACAGTACCAGAACTGATAATGCCTTTTAAGAACCAGCATTACCCTATCGCCTTTTTTAATGCCTAAGGACTTAAAATAATTAGCGCATTGGTTAGACGCCTTTTTAATATCCTTAAAGGTAAAGCGACGTTCTGTACCGTCGCGCGAGATATGTAACATAGCAAGCTTTTCAGGCTCTTTTTCAGCCAAAGCATCTACTAAATCGAAAGCGAAGTTAAACTTTTCGGTATTCTTGAAACTTATAGAAGTAGGTGTGCCGTTTTCGTTTTCTTCAACATCGATATACTTGCTATAAATGCGCTCCTTGCGGTCCTTACGAATACGGGTTGATACCTTACCGTCAATCGTCTTATCAGGCTCTAATTCAGGGATAGGCTCACCTGTTGGGTTAAGAACAATAGCGTAGAAGGTACAGTCTTCACCGTTTACGGCAATCATACCGTGGGGTGTATTAGAGTCAAAATAAATGCTATCCCCAGGACCTAAAACTTCGGTATGGTTACCAACCTGTACCTTTAAGTGACCTGAAATAATAAGGTCGCATTCTTGACCTGAGTGGGTTGTAAGCTCTATTTCCTTGGTTTGAGCCTCTTCGCTATAAACGCTTTTTACATAAAGCGGCTCGGCTATTCTGTTTTTAAAAGCTGAAGCTAAGTTATAATAGGTCATACCGTGTGCTTTTTCTATGCGCTGACCTTCACCCTTACGGGTTACAGTAAATGATTTAAGCCTAGGACTATAACCTTCGATAATATCGGTAACGTCAACATTAAATGCATTGGCACATCGGTAAATAAAGGCAAAGTGTAAATCACTTTCGCCTTTTTCACAAGCTAGATATTCTTCTTCACTAACACCCGTTCTTGTAGCCATATCGGCAACCGATAAATTTTCAATTTCGCGCAGTTCTCTAATACGCCCAGCAATTTCCTTAATTTTAAAATCAAGTTCCTTTATTTGTTCCATAATTCTCCTCCGTCAATGTAGGACAGATTCTAACAATAATAAAACCCGTCCCAAAGTTATGACTTTGAGACGAGCATTGATTAATTATCTATACCCGCGGTACCACTCAAATTGCAGGAAAACCTGCCACTCTTGGAATCCAACAATTCCTATGCGTTTACGCAGCAATCACGAAGGGGTTCTACTTGTCTTAGACTTTCTTCCCCTCAGCTCAGAAGTTACAACACAAAAACCGCATAAATGACTTGCACCAACCGTCACTTCTCTAATATACAAATTTTTGCATACTCTCCGTCAAAGCCTTTACTGTAAGAGTATATCACAACATTGGAAAATTGTCAATATTAAAGTGTAAAATAGCTTATACCTTATAATTTATTACGCTGAATCTTACCGCTTATAGTCTTCGGCAATTCATCACGGAAAACTACAACGCGCGGATATTTATAAGGCGCAGTATGAGTTTTAACATAATTTTGGATTTCTTTTTTAAGTTCTTCAGAAGGCTTTGTACCCTTTGTAAGCACTATACTTGCCTTAACAACCTGACCGCGAACCTCATCAGGAGCGGCAGAAACACCGCATTCTAATACATACGGCAATTCCATAATTACGCTTTCAATTTCGAACGGTCCTATACGGTAGCCTGAAGACTTAATAACATCATCAATACGGCTTACATACCAGAAGTAACCGTCTTCATCACGCCAAGCAGTATCGCCTGTGTGATACATACCGTCATACCAAGCTTCGCTTGTTTTTTCATCATCAAGATAATATTCTCTAAAGAGTCCGCAAGGAACAGTCTCACTTGTTCTTACAACAATTTCACCAACTTCACCGTCAGCCACCGAGTTACCGTCAGGGTCTACTATATCCACATCATATTGCGGAGAAGCCTTACCCATAGCGCCGATCTTTGGTGTTGTACCGTAAAGGTTAGCAATTGTAAGAGTGGTTTCGGTCTGACCGAAGCCTTCCATTATCTGAAGTCCTGTTGCTTCTTCAAACTGGCGGAAAACTTCAGGATTAAGCGCTTCACCTGCAGTAGTCATATGGTGAATTGATGATAAATCGTACTTAGAAAGGTCGCTCTTTACAAGCATACGAAGCATTGTAGGCGGTGCACAGAAGGTAGTTATGTTATACTTAGCAAACATTGGTAAAATATCGTCTGCATCAAACTTATCAAAGTCGTAAACAAATACCGCACCTTCGCATAGCCACTGACCGTAAAGCTTACCCCAAAGTGATTTACCCCAACCTGTATCAGAAATGGTAAGGTGCAAGCCATCACGCTCACAGCAATGCCAATATTTAGCAGTCACAAAATGACCTAAAGCATAGGTATGCTTATGAGCCGCCATTTTGGGATTACCTGTTGTACCTGAAGTAAAGAACATAAGCGCTGCTTCATCACCTGCAGAAGCATCTTTGGGGCGGTCAAACTTACCTGAATAAAGCTTATATTCGTTATCGAAATCGTGCCAGCCGTCACGCTTGCCACCAACCATTATAAGCTGTTTTACGCAGTCGCAGTTCTTTGCGGCGCGTTCTGCAATTTGGGCAGTATCGCCATCGGCGGTACAAATTAAAGCGCTAACGCCTGCGGCTTTATATCTATACTCAAAATCGTGGTCTTTAAGCTGATTTGTAGCAGGAATTGCTACTGCACCGATTTTATGAAGCGCTACCATAGCAAACCAGAACTGATAATGGCGTTTAAGCACAAGCATTACCTTGTCGCCGCGCTTAATACCTAAGGATGTAAAATAATTTGCGCATTGATTAGACGCGCGTTTCATATCCTTAAAGGTAAAGCGGTGCTCTGTTTTATTTTTGTCAACATGAAGCATAGCAAGCTTTTCGGGATATTTGTTTGCAATACCGTCAACAATATCAAAACCGAAGTTAAATACATCGGTATTTTTGAATTTAATATCCTTTAAACAACCGTTTTCGTCTTCTACAGTGTCTACAAATTTTTCGCAAACAAGCTTTTCCGAATTTTTAGCGGAAGCAATGCTTTTTCGTACGGTTTCTTCCTTAACCTCTTCACCTGGTAAAACAACTGCACAGAAAACACAGTCTTCCCCATCAACAGCTATCATACCGTGGGGCACTGAAGAATTATAGTAAATGCTATCGCCTTCGTGTAAAACTTCTGTATGCTCGCCTACCTGTACCTTTAAAGAGCCGCTTAAAATAAAGTCAAACTCCTGTCCAGAGTGGGTAGAAAGATGTATAGGTTTATTTTGCTGTGAAGCCGAGTATTCATAGCGCACAAAATAAGGCTCAGCAATTTTATCACGGAACTTAGGCGCTAGGTTAGTAATATCAATTCCGTCTTCCTTAGCAGTTTTTTGTCCTTTACCCTTACGGGTTACTGTATAGGTAGAAAGCTTTGCGGTTCTACCTTCTAGCAATTCGGTCATTTCAACATCAAATGCTACAGCGCACTTGTGAATAAACGAAAAGGGAATATCTGCATTTGCGCTTTCAAATATAATATACTTTTCTTCACTCACTTCGGTCTTCTCTGCCATTTGGGCAGTAGTCCAACCCATAATCTCGCGCAACTCCTTTATTCGCGATGCGATTTCCATTAACTGTTCTTTTGCGGTGTTGGTAGTCAAATTGATTACTCCCTTTCATATAATAGTATTAAAATAAAAAACACCCATCTCAAATTTCTTTGAGACGGGTGTGAATTTACACTCGCGGTACCACTCAAATTGCAGTAAACCTGCCACTCTTGGAATCCAACAATTCCTATGCATTTACGCAGCAATCACGAAAAGACCTACTAAAACTGTTCAGCCTTTCAGCTCGGAAGGGATGGGTTGTAAGGACACTCACTATCGGCTTTCACCAACCGCCGACTCTCTGCAAAGTTTGTTATCCAAACCGTCTTCGTCAAAGCTTTTTTAAGATGTGAAACATTATATCACTCAAAATTCCATTTGTCAATCATTTTGTTGACTTTTTTTAATAAAAATTGTATAATTTTTAAAATCAATGATTAAAAGAGGCTAAAAAATGCAAAAATTAGGAATAAATCTTGATGCTGTAGATGGTTTTTCCTACCGTGATTATATAAAAGCAGCTAAAGAATTGGGCTTCACCGCTGTATTTTCAGATATGACAACCTGCGATTGCCCGCAAGAAATTGCTGCCCTTTGTAAAGAATACGGTTTAGAATATTCCTTTATTCACGCTCCCTATATGGGCACTTACAGTCTATGGCAAGAAGGTGAAAAAGGTGACAAGATGTATGAAAGCATTCTGTCTTGTATCTCCATTTGTGAAAAAGCAGATGTGCCTATTGCAGTAGTTCACATTTCTTCCGGCTTTAACCCGCCCCCTATGACCGAGCTCGGCAAAACCCGCTTTAAAAATATAGTAGGGTACGCTAAAGACAGAAATGTAAAAATTGCTTTTGAAAATCTTAGAAATTTCCCATATCTTGAGTGGGCTATGAACACCTTTAAGGAGTACAGTAATGTAGGCTTTTGTTGGGATGTTGGCCATGAAAACTGCTTTACCGAAGATATAGAATATTTAAAAATATACGGTGATAAGCTTCTTTGCACCCACATTCACGATAATAACTGTGAAAAGGGCGGAGATTTACACCTTATCCCTTTTGACGGAAAAATTGATTATAAATCTTCAATTAAAAACCTTAAAGCAACCAGCTTCACAGGTCCTTTAATGCTTGAAGTTTTTGCAAAGAATGAAATGTATAACGGCATTTCACCCTTAGATTTTCTCACAAGAGCGTACAAAAGCATAGAAAAAGTGCGTGATTTATTGAATGAAGGCGACTAAATGATTAAAAAACACATTAAAAGCACCGCAATAGTATTTGCTTTTTTCCTAAGCTTCTTAGCGTTTTTTTCAGCACAGTGGTATGTAAATATATTTGGAACAATAGGATTTAGAGCAATAATATTTACACTGTTTTCCTCTATGGAGGGTACCGCCAGCGGAATTGTTTACGACTGGCTTTTAAAGGGACTTTTACCAACAGCAATATGTACTGTACTTTTATGCCTATTTTACTTTTTAAGGTTTAATATAAAGGTAACTCTTAAAAAGGCGGTTTGTATTATTGTTTGTCTTTGCCTTTGGGCACACGGCATAGTTGTTACCGAAATTCCACTGCTTATAAGCGGTATGATAACAAAAACCCAAATTTACGATACCGAGTACCGCTCACCGAAGCTTCAAAAAATCGCATTCCCAAAACAAAAACAAAACCTTATATATATTTATTTAGAATCTATGGAAACCACCTACCTAAGTTTTGAAGAAGGCGGCGGACTCAAAGAGAACGTTATACCCGAGCTTTATAATTTAGCCAAAAACAATATTAACTTTTCGCATTCCAGTGACGTTGGCGGATGGGAGTTTGTAACAAATACCAGCTGGACTTCGGCTGCAATAGTAGCTCAAACCGCAGGTGTTCCGCTAACACTTCCGCTTCTTAACACTGTTCCAAAAAAAGATACTAATCTGCTACCGGGTATAACAACCTTAAACGATATTTTACACCAAAACGGATATACCCAAACAGTAATGTTTGGCTCGAAAGCCTCCTACGGCGGTAAAGAAAACTATTTTAAGCAACACAGCGTTGATAAAATTTTAGATTACAATACTGCCATAACCGACGGAATTATCGATAAAGATTATTTCGTTTGGTGGGGTATGGAAGACCATAAGCTTATAGAATATGCAAAACGGGAATTAACCGCTCTCTCAAAAGGCGATAAACCCTTTAATTTTACAATGCTTACTGCTGACACACACCATATTTCAGGATATAAATGTGATTTGTGCGAAGACAATTTTGACAGTCAGTACGAGAATGTTTTGCGTTGCAGTTCAAAACAAATAAGCGAGTTCGTAGATTGGATAAAGGCTCAACCGTTTTATGAAAATACAACCATTGTTTTAATCGGCGACCATCACAGTATGGACCAACAATTTTTTACAAATAATGTAGATAATAACTACACCAGACGGGTTTATAACTGCTTTATAAATTCTCGCGTCACAGCAAAAAACGCGAAAAATCGCACATTTACCCCCATGGATATTTTCCCAACCACACTAGCCGCTCTCGGTTGCGAGATTGAAAACGACCGTTTAGGTCTTGGTACAAATCTTTTTTCAGACTCTAAAACCTTAGCCGAAGAGATAACCCTTAAAAAGCTAAATTCATCTCTTAATAAAAGCTCGAAATACTATAAACAAAACTTTATAGAAAAATAAACGCAAAAAGCATCCAATCAAAACCGATTGAATGCTTTTTTAATATTATGTATTCTTTATTCACCCTTGTATTTTTTTCGCGTTGCCAAGCCTCCGCGAATATGCCGTTCTTGCTTGTTTTTTTCAAGCACCTCTTTAACAAGGCGATAAAGCTGCGGATTATCGTGTGATAGCCTTTCGGTAACATCCTTATGTACCGTAGATTTTGAAATTTTGAAAACCTTTGCAGTAGCTCGCACCGTATCCCCAGTATCTAAAATATGCTCGCCTAAAATTACCGATCTTTGCGGAACTGCATTACCCATACAATCAACTCCTAAAAGGACTACTTAATTGTATGAGAAAAATTTATAAATTATGTGCCTAAAAGTTTTTATGTAAAAACTTTTATCTTTTCACTGTCGAACATTTTTACGCAAGTGCGTATACGCATAAATGTAATTTCCTCTAAAATATAGTTGGGGTGAGTAATTTGAAAGTTAAAGATATGGTAGCAAAAAGATTTAAGCAATTATGTGATGAGCGTAAAATTAAAATTAATGAACTAGCCAATTTATCAGGTGTTACACCGTCAACAGCCTATAGTATGATGGATGAAAACAGGCGTGACATTTCAATTTCTACAATTAAAAAATTCTGTGACGGATTAGAAATTAGTTTAGGTGAATTTTTCAACACGCCCGAATTTGATAGCCTTGAGCAAGAAATATTTTAAAATAAAAAAGTATAAACCTGCCACACTTCTTATAGGGATGCTTGGCAGGTTTATACTTTACCTGTCTTGACTAAAGAGCATAAAAATGTTAGACTTTGAAGCAAGGTGATAGTTAATGAAAGAAATTTTAATAATTCATACAGGCGGTACTATAGGCTCTTTTCCGCAAGAAAACGCGCGCGAGATGAACAAGAAAACCGCCGCTAAAACAAGGCGGCTTTTAATAGAAAATTTTGCAAAAAGCAAATCAAAATTTGCAAAGTATAACAGTATGCTCTCACCCGGCGATTACCCTTGGCAAAACACAACCTTAAGCGAGAGTATGACTTTAAAAAAATTAAGCGAGCTTATAAAATATATAGGCTCACTGAATCTTTCTTTATATGACGGATTAATAATTTTGCACGGCACCGATACATTAGCTTATACCGCTTCGTTGCTTTCATTTGCTTTTGCGAAAACCGAGATTCCTATATTTTTAGTATCGGGCAACCGACCACCGCACGATAAGCTTTCTAATGCTAATGCAAACTTTACTACCGCTATAGAGCTTATTTGGAGCGGTATAGCCCCTAATGTTTATGTAACCTACCGCAATACCGATAACATTATGCGATTATATTTAGCAAGCAGTATTATGCAAAGTGAAAATTACTCAGACAATTTTCGTAGTCCTAACGGTAAAAGTTTTATTTTATCAAATGAAAAGCAAAAAAATACAGCACTTAAAAAATGCTTAGAGTTTTCACAAAAACGAGTAGATTTTGCTCCTATAAATCCCCAAAATATAACTGCTTTATCCCAAAAGGTTTTACTAATAAAACCGTATACAGGGCTCGATTATTCGGTTTATGATGGTTGTTTCAACACCATAGAGCATTTTAAGGCAGTAGTGCACGGCACGTACCATTCGGGCACTGTTTCTTACCCTGGTTTAGTGCTAAAAGCCGAAGCCGAAGAATTTAGAAAACAAGGCAAATTAGAAGAAGCGAAAAAACTTGAAGCTTTAAGTGAAAAAGAAGCATTATCAAAGTATTCGGTGCGTTATTTAACCGATTTGTGCAAACAAAAAAGTGTTCCTGTATTCATAGCCCCATCTTTCTTAGGAAGCGACCAATACGAAACTATGAACGCAGTCTGTGATAACACCCATGCAAAACTTTTAAATATGACTACAGAATCTGCCTATGCAAAGCTTATTTTAGCGCTTTCCTGCAGCTTAACAAATGAACAAATAACCGAGTATATGCAACTTGAAATAAATAATGAATTCACCTAAAAACAAACCATCCCCAAAACTCACGTTTTGGGGATGGTTTGTTTTTACTCAGCTAAACTTTCAAGTAATATTTGTCTAATTAAATCAGGTGAGCCTGCTCCGCGAAGTTCTCGCATAGCAAAGCCGAAAATAGCGAGTAATGCCTTTTCTTTACCTGCTTTATAATCTTCTACTGCCTTTGGATTTGCTTCAATTGCTTTAACTACAACCTTTTTAATTAAATCCAAATCGGTTTTAACCATAAGGTTATTTTGTTCGCAGTAAGTCTTGGGATCTGCATTCTCTAAAATAACTGCAGAAAGCACGGTTTTACCTGTATTTCTTGTGATTTCTCCGCTTTGGGCGGTCTTAATAATCCAAGCAAGCTTCTCGCCGTCAAGTGCAATGTCCTTTGCCTGAATATTATTCTTTTTAAGGATACCAAGGTAGTCAGTCAAAATCCAACCTGCAGCCGCTTTAACATCTATATCTTTTGAAACCATATCATCCAAAAGTTCAATTAAAATCGGCTCTGAAACGATGGCAGCAGCCTCTCTTTGAGAAAGACCCAAAGCCATATATCTCTCTACCTGTTCATCAATGGTTTTTGGCATACTGTCCTTAATTTCCTGTAGCCATTTATCATCAATAACTACCGGCATTACATTCGGGTCAGGGAAGTAGCGGTAATCTGCCGCAGTTTCCTTATTTCTCATTGGGAAGGTGCGTTTTTTAACATCGTCCCAACGGCGAGTTTCCTGTACTAAAACTTCGGTTCTTCTTTCAAGCGCATCTATATGGCGAATAGCTTCTTTATTTATAGCTTCTTCAATAGATGTAAGCGAACTCATATTCTTAATTTCGGTTCTAACACCTAAAATATCACTGCCTTCAGGACGAACCGAAATATTAATATCACAACGCATTGCGCCTTCTTCACATTCTGAAATTCCCGCAAACTGTAGCTTGCTTTTTAACGTTTTAAGATAACTTATAACCTCTTCGGCGCTTCTGAAATCAGGCTTTGTAACAATCTCAATAAGCGGTACGCTTGTGCGGTTGTAGTCAACAAGTGAAGAATCGTTTGTATGCACTAATTTACCCGCATCTTCTTCAACGTGGATTTGCTTGATTCCGATTTTACTAATACCAATAGATGTTTCAACATCTACTAAACCTTCAACACAAATCGGATTAAACCACTGTGTTGTTTGATAAGCGGCAGGAAGGTCGGGATAATAGTAGCTCTTTTTATCAAAGGTAGTGTACTGATTAATTTTACAGTTAAGCATTAAGCCAGCCTTTACTGCAAGCTCGATAGCCTGCTTATTAACTACAGGAAGCATACCCGGCATACCACAACAAGCGGGGCATACGCAATCGTTAGGCTCGTTAGCTTCGGAGTGACCACCGCAGGAGCAGAAAAGCTTTGACTTAGTTGAAAGCTCAACGTGTGTTTCAAGACCAATTACTATTTCGTAAGCCATTGTTATACCTCCTCTACTGCGTTTGCTGCACTCAAAAGAATGTTCTCATTAAATGCGTCTGCTAAAAGCTGTATGCCCGAAGTCACTAATGCAGGTGTACCTGACAAAGAGGCTAAAACGGTGTATTTACTTTCAGAAAATACCTTATCGAAAGCATCGTTTAAATCGTACTGAGCGTATGAATCAGTACTTGTAGCAGGGCTAAGAACTAAATCATAATTTTCAAAAATCTTCTTAAAGCTTTCTGTTACCACTCTGCGCACTCGCATAGCCTTATCGTAACAAACTTCATATCTACCCTTAGATAAAACATCCGAGCCGTAAAGTATAACACTCTTTGCAAGTAACCCTAAGCCTTCGGTTCTTGTGTTAACGTAAATATCGTCAATATTTTTAAAGTTAGAAGTACGGTAGCCGTACTTAACACCGTCAAACTTAGAAAGGTTATTACAGGTTTCAGCCGATAAAAGAATCTGCCAAGCTGACTGTGCGGCAGGAATTAAGCCGAAAGAAACTTCCTCTACAGTGATGCCTAAGGCTTCAAGTTTTTTCTTATAAGCCAAAACCTTTACCTTAACCGCATCATCAGCAGCGTCTAAAAGTTCTTTTATGATGCAGGCTTTTTTACCCTTAATATCTTCTGTAAGAGAGTAATCATAAGCTTCTTTCGGGTCGCTTGTGCCGTCTTTATCGTCATGTCCTGCTATTACCGACATAACTTCGGCAACCTTTTTAGCATCCTTTGCCATAACGCCTATCTGCTCAGCCGAGCACATACAAGCTATTACGCCATAGCGCGAAACAGTACTGTAGGTAGGCTTTAAAAATGTTACATTTTCTACTGCAGCGGCGCGTCTGGGAGAGCCGCCCAAATCAACACACAATGCGGCTTCCACTTCACCCGATGCTACTACTTGGGCTGCGGCATTTTTTATTTTGCCGTCCTCTGCTAAAGCGCCGTAATACGAGGTTTCACCTAATAAATCAAGTCCAAACTCGCCCACATTAGCCTTACCCGAAATTTTATAACCCTTATTTTCAAGCCTTGTCACTGCTTCAGCACTAAAAAGTGGGGTAAATCCATCCAAAATATGTGAGCCAGCAGTTGACAAAACATCTTTAACCAGAATGTTATCGTCAACGGCTATATTGCCTTTTTTATCCATAACACTTATATATTTCAACTTAAACACCTCTATTTCACAACCTTTGGAACAATCCAACTGTCTTCATTTTTGTCAGGCGCACCCTTTAAAAGAGCGCTTCTGTCAAAGTTTTGTACGCGAATATCGTTACGGAAAACATTAAAGCGAGGAGCCACGTAAACCATAGGCTCTACGTTCTCGGTATCAATAGCGGTCAATGCTTTTTCAGCAGATTTCATACTATCGAAAATGTTTTTCATAGTGGGTTTTTCACTATCGGTAAGCTTAATTTCGTTTACACTCTCTAAAGCTTTAAGCTTATCGTCTTGGGACATTTCGGCCACAACTTTAGTAACGCCCGCCTCGATGGTAGCACTACCTCCGCCAAGGGAAGCTCTTGCACCCTCGGTTCCTCTAACCGCGATATTTGCTTCAAAGAGTTGCATTTCGCTAACAGGGCTTGGCGCACCTAACATCTGGTCGCGAGCATTACCATCAAGCGGGAATACAATTACATCGCGGATGGTTTCGGTATCTTCTAAAAGCATTATCATTCGGTCAACACCGGGAGCCATACCAGCATGTGGCGGTGCACCGTATTGGAATGCTTCATACAAAGCGCTAAAGCGAGAAGCCAATTCTTGTTCGGTGTAGCCTGCAATTTCAAATGCTTTACGCATAATTTCAATATCGTGGTTTCTAACCGCACCCGATGCTAATTCAATACCGTTACATACTAAGTCGTACTGATAAGCCAAAATCTCGGTGGGTTCTTTATTTAAAAGTGCATCCAAACCGCCTTGTGGCATAGAGAACGGGTTATGTGTAAAGATAATTTTATCTGTGCTTTCGTCATGCTCATACATTGGGAAATCAACAATAAAGCAGAATTCAAAGCTCTTATTATCAATAAGGTCACATTCCTTACCAAGCCAGTTACGAACAATACCTGCATTCTTAGCAGCAATTTCTTCAACCATATCGGATACAAAGAATACTGTTTCGCCGTTGCGGACACCTGTAAGATCGATAATATCCTTTTTCTGCTCATCACTTAGTTTTTTAACAATTGGGTCGTCCTTAAATTCGCATTTACTTTCATCCAAAAGGGTAATGTGCGCAAGCCCCTGCATCCCAACCTCTTTTGTAGCAAAGGCTAATGATTTATCAAAAAACCAACGCTCATTTTTACAGGGAGCGACCATTGCTCTTACAACCTTATTTTTGAAAACAGGGAAATTAACATTTTTAAAGAATTCGGTTAAATCACAAATTTCAATGGGGTTGCGTAAATCAGGCTTATCGCTACCGTATTTAAGCATAGCCTCTTTAAAGGTAATGTGTCTGAAAGGCTCTTTATTTACGGGCTTGTGGTCACCTTGGAATTTTGTAAATATAGCGCGAATAACACGCTCACAAACAGCCAAGACTTCTTCTTGGGTAGCAAAAGCCATTTCAAAGTCTAGCTGATAAAATTCACCTGGGGATCGGTCAGCACGGGCATCCTCATCTCTAAAGCAGGGCGCTATTTGGAAGTATCTGTCAAAGCCCGAAACCATAAGTAATTGCTTAAACTGCTGCGGTGCTTGAGGAAGGGCATAAAATTCACCAATATGCTTTCTTGAAGGCACCAAAAAGTCACGCGCACCTTCAGGAGAAGATGCTGTTAAAATTGGGGTTTGAATTTCCAAAAAGCCTTCGTTTTCCATAAGTTCACGCATATATTTTATAATTTGCGAACGCTTATAAATGCTTGAAGAAACCTTAGGATTTCTAAGGTCTAAAAAGCGGTTTTTAAGTCTTAAGTTTTCGTTTGAAGATTTAGAAGTAAGAATTTCAAAAGGCAAATTCTTGGTACATTTACCTAAAACCTCAAACTTATCAACAATAAGCTCTACCTTACCCGTTGCAATATTTTCATTTACAGTTTCCTCGTCGCGAAGCGATACTACACCCTTAGCCGAAATTACGGTTTCAATTTTGTTAGAATCAAGCTTTTCAATAGTTTCGGGGTCGTTTACAACCAACTGTGCCACGCCTGTGCTATCACGAAGGTCTACAAACAAAACTCCGCCGTGGTCACGCTTGGACTGAATCCAGCCTGCAAGCTCTACTTCCTTTCCGACAAAAGCCTCGCTAATGTCATTACAATGATGTGTTCTGTACATATCCGTTCCTCCTATAAAAAGTATACCCTAATACAAAAACAAAAACACCCCGAAAATTCTTGCGAATTTTCGGGGCGAGAAAAACAATTTTACCCGCGGTGCCACCCGTTTTGATGCATAGCATCCACTTTAAAATATTAAATTTTAGGGTTTGCCGTTGAAGTGTTCCCAAGCTTACTACTCATCTCAAATGTGCTTTCAGTCCATGACACATTCTCCCTGACAGACTTTCCATAAAAGCCGAGTCTTCACACAATATTATATCCACTTAAAATTATTTTGTCAATATTTTTTTTGAGATTCAAGTGTTTCTGGAAAAATATTAAAAAATTTACAAAAATATGGTGACATATCACATCTTTAGTGGTATAATTTATTATATATTGCTATTTATATAATATATTATTGGGGGATAAGGTTTTGAAGCTACTTGTAATTGACGGTAACAGCATAATAAATCGTGCTTTTTACGGTATAAAGCTTTTAACCACAAAAGACGGTCAGTATACCAACGCTATATACGGCTTTATAAATATTTTACACCGTTTAGAAGAGCTTGAGAGTCCTGATGGTGTTGTTGTTGCGTTTGACCTTAAAGCTCCCACCTTCCGCCATAAGATGTATGACGCTTATAAAGCAGGCAGAAAAGGCATGCCCGAAGAATTACACAGTCAGATGCCTATTTTAAAAGAGTGGCTCACCCTTGCAGGCTATACACCTATTGAGTGTGAAGGCTACGAAGCAGACGATATTTTAGGCACATTAGCAAATTTCTGTGAGAAAAGCGGTAACGAATGTGTAATCTCTACAGGTGACCGCGACTCACTACAGCTTATATCAGATAAAACCCGTGTACTGCTTGCCGCCACAAAAATGGGCAAGCCCGAAATTATAAACTACGACAAAGAAGCACTTTTTGAAAAATACGGACTAACCCCCTGTGAAATGATAGAGCTTAAGGCTTTAATGGGCGACTCTTCCGATAATATCCCTGGTGTTGCAGGTGTAGGCGAAAAAACCGCTACCGACCTTGTTACACGCTTTCACAATATTGATTACATTTACGATAATATTGATACTCTCGATATAAAGGATTCGGTTAGAAATAAATTGATTGCGGGCAAAGAGTCGGCATTTTTAAGCCGTCAGCTTGGCACAATTTGTAAAACCGCTCCCATAGATACAAACATTGAAAGCTATAAAAGCAGACCTATAAATGAACCAGAGCTTTGCCGCCTCATGACAAAGCTTGAGTTCTTTAAGATGCTCGAAAAAATGGGGTTAAAAGCAGATAATTCTGCCCCCGTTTGTACCGCAAGCGAGCGCGAAAAAATAACCGTAACCGACTTCCACACCCTAACCGACTCGGCTACTATCTACTGCGAAAACAATGAATACGTTGTTATAAGCGGAAACTATGCTTTTAAGTGTGATTACAACACTGTAAAAGAAATTTACAACAATGCCGATATAAAGAAATCGGTTTACGATTATAAAAACATTTACAAAGAAAACCCAAATATAAAAAATGTTGTATTCGACGCTATGCTTGCAGGGTATATTTGTAATCCTGCCGCTTCGTCCTATGCGCCCGACCGCCTTTTTGCAGAATACGGCGCCGCTTTACCCGAAATAGAGGGTGAAGCCGACAGTCTTACCCAAAATGCCTGCAAATTTTTTGATGTTTGCAAAAACCTTAAAAACGAGCTTAAAAACACAAATCAGCTAGAATTATTTGAAACTATTGAACTACCATTAGCTAAGGTTTTAGGTGATATGGAGCTTATAGGCTTTAAGGTTGATAGCACAGGACTTAAAAATATGTCCGATGAGTTAGCAGTACGAATAGACAAAATAAGCAGTGAAATTTATTCACTTGTAGGATATGAATTCAACCTTAACTCGCCCAAGCAGTTAGGTGTAGCGCTATTTGAAAAATTAGGTCTTCCCGCCAAAAAGAAAACCAAAAGCGGCTACAGTACCAATGCAGAAGTTTTAGAAGAATTAAAGGATATTCATCCTGCGGTTTCGCTTCTTCTTGAATACCGTCAATTAGCAAAGCTTAAGTCAACTTATACCGACGGTTTACAAAGCTGTATAGCACCTGACGGCAGAATTCACACAACCTTTAACCAAACCGAAGCGAGAACAGGCAGAATAAGCTCGCTTGAGCCTAATTTACAAAATATTCCAGTAAGAACAAATGAAGGCAAACGACTTCGCGAATTCTTTGTTGCTGAAGACGGCAAGGTTTTGGTTGATGCCGACTATTCGCAAATTGAACTTCGCGTGCTTGCGAGTATGGCAAACGACCCGAATATGATTTCCGCTTTTGAAAACGGCACCGATATTCATACCGCTACCGCTTCACAGGTATTCGGTATGCCAATAGATATGGTGACTCCTGTTATGCGCAGCCGCGCCAAAGCGGTAAACTTCGGTATTGTTTACGGCATAGGTGCATTTTCGCTTTCAAAGGATATTGGTGTTACCCGTAAAGAAGCCGATAACTATATTAAAGCGTATTTGGCATCTTACTCTAAAGTAGCAGAATTTATGGAAGCCACTATAAAAGAAGCAAAACTTAACGGCTATGTTTCTACTCTCTTTGGCAGAAGACGTTATTTACCCGAGCTTTCAAGCTCTAACGGAATGCTTCGTGCTTTCGGTGAAAGGGCAGCAAGAAACGCCCCCATCCAAGGCACCGCCGCAGATATTATAAAGCTTGCTATGATTCGCGTTTTTGAATCTCTTAAAAAAGAAGTACCGTCAGCAAGGCTTATACTTCAAGTACATGATGAGCTTATTGTAGAATGTAATGAAGCTGATGCACAAAAGGTTTCTCGGTTACTCGAAACCGAGATGCAAAATGCGGCAAGCTTGCGCGTTACACTTACCTCCGATGCTGGCTACGGCAAAAATTGGTTAGAAAGTAAACAGTAATGAATATTTTATTTGTTTGTACAGGTAACACCTGTAGAAGCCCTATGGCAGAAGGTTATGTAAATAATAAATTTAATAATATCACCGCCAAAAGCTGTGGCATTTACGCCGACGGCTCACCCATATCGAAAAATTCCGCAAATGCTATGCGTGAAATTGGGATAGATATAAGCGCTCATTTATCTACCCCTATTTCAAATGAGCTTATACACTGGGCGGATAAAATAATTTGTATGTCCGAGTCCCACAAAGAAATGTTAGCATCTATTGGCGTAAAAGCAGAAGTTTTAGGCAAAGGAATTTCAGACCCTTATGGTATGAATTTAAATGCTTATAGCTTATGCCGTGACGAAATTATAAAAGAAATTGATAAGCTTTTTTGTAGCTTTTCGATTATTCCTATGGACTACTACCACATTAAAGATATTGCAAAGCTCGAAAAGGTTTGTTTTACTACCCCTTGGACAGAACAAGGTATTTTAGAGTCCTTTAAAGCAGGCACACGCTTTTTTGTGTGCGAGCAAAACGGAAATGTTTTAGGCTATGTTGGTATTTCGGCGATTTTAGACGAGGGGTACATTACCAATATTGCTGTTTTTCCCGCGCATAGAAAAAATGGTGTTGCTTCGGCATTGCTTTCGCATTTAGAAAAATTTGCGAAAGCAGAGGCGCTTTCATTTATTTCGCTTGAAGTAAGAGAAAGTAATACCACTGCAATATCGCTTTATGAGAAATTTGGATTTGCTGTAGAGGGCAAGCGTAAAAACTTTTACACATACCCCCAAGAAGATGCACTTATTATGACAAGAAGGTTTGATTGATTTGAAGATACTTAGTATAGAAACCTCCTGTGACGAAACTTCGGTTGCAATAGTCGAAGACCGCACAGTGCTTTCCAATGTTACTTCAACACAAATAGAAGAACATAAAATATACGGTGGCGTAGTGCCCGAAATTGCTTCCCGCCGCCATACCGAAGCAATCTCACAAGTATGTGCGGAAGCGCTAAAGCAAGCAGGTCTTGCTTATAGCGACATTGAAGCTGTTGCAGTTACCTTTGCGCCCGGTCTTATTGGTGCGCTTTTGGTAGGTGTAAACTTTGCAAAGGGCTTAGCCTTAAGTTTGGATGTTCCGCTTATTCCTGTTCATCATCTGCGTTCGCATATAGCGGCAAACTATATTGATACACCAGATTTAAAACCGCCCTTTTTATGTCTTTTGGTTTCGGGCGGTAACACCGTTATTGCCGAAGTTGCCGACTACACAAGCTTTAAAATAATAGGCGGTACTTTGGACGATGCGGCGGGCGAATGTCTTGATAAAGCGGCTCGCTGTATGGGACTTAACTACCCAGGCGGTGTTAATCTTGATAAAATCGCCACTTTGGCAGATAATAAAAAATATCCGTTGCCGTATCCCAAGGTAAGCACAGGTAAATATGATTTTAGTTTTTCAGGTCTTAAAACTGCAGTTTTAAACCTTGTGCATAACGCAAAACAAAAGGGTGAAGAAATCGATATCCCCGTAGTTTGCGCTACAATACGCCAAAGGGTATGCGATATGCTTATAAATAACACTATAAATGCCGCAAAGGAATTCGGTCACAAAAGTATTGTTTTAGCAGGCGGTGTTTCAGCTAATAGCGAGCTTCGTTCGCGTATGGAAAGCGAATGTAAAAGATTAGATATTAAGCTTTACTGCCCACCGCTTAAATACTGTACCGATAATGCCGCTATGGTGGGCGCACAGGCAATATACGAATACGAAAGCGGTAATGTAAGCGATTCCTCGCTTAATGCTATAGCCACTTTACCGATAGACTACAGGAGTTAATTATGACACAAAAAAAGCTTCTTTTAATAGTAAATCCCTGCTCGGGCCGTGCTAAAATGTATACCGAACTTTTAAAAGTTGTAGAAATACTTTCACATGCTAACTATGCAGTAACAGTATACCCCACAAAATGCAAGGGCGATGCTACCGAATATATTTCAAACCTTTCTAATGGCAACTACTCCACCATAGTTGTTTGCGGTGGTGACGGTACCCTTAACGAAGTTATTACAGGCATTATGTCAGCAAAGCTTTCTACTCCACTGGGGTATATACCGTCGGGCACACTTAACGAGTGGTCAAGCGGTCTTAAAATTTCAAGAAATATTGAATCTGCCGCCAAGGACATTACCAAAAGCCACAAAACAATGCTTGATATAGGTAAATTTGGGGAAAAATACTTTTCCTATACTGCCTCCTTCGGTGCCTTTACATCGGCTTCCTATTCGGCACCGCAAAGCGTTAAAAATGTTTTGGGTCAGGCTGCATACTTCTTTGAAGGGATGAAAAGTCTCGGCAATATTAAGTCAATTCACTTAAAATTCACCCACGACGGCACTCAAAGGGAGGGTGACTATCTATTCGGCGCCATTTCAAACTCACTGTCGGTGGGCGGTATTGTTAAGTACGACGAAGGCTCTGTTGTTCTTAATGATGGTGAATTTGAGGTTTTGCTTATAAAAACCCCCGATAATATTTTAAAGCTTCAACCGCTTATAGACGGAATTTTAAAAAGAGACTTTAGCGGTGAGGGTTTTGAGTTTTTCAAAACAAAAGCCTTAACCGTAGAAAGCAGTGAGCCTGTTTCTTGGACACTTGACGGCGAATTTGCCGAAACAAACGGCACACTTGATATAACTAATATTCACAACGCAATTACATTTTTAATACCCTAATTTCAAATAAAGGAACGGAGAAAATTTATGTTTACAAGAGATATAGGAGTCGACCTAGGCACCGCAAATACATTAGTTTGTCTTAAAGGCAAAGGAATTATTATGAGAGAGCCTTCGGTTGTGGCTTATGATATAAGAAACGATGCCGTAAGAGCAGTAGGTAGAGAGGCTAAAGAAATGATAGGCAGAACACCTGGCTCTATTGTAGCTGTTCGCCCCTTAAAGAACGGCGTTATTGCCGATTTTGATGTTACTTCGGCAATGCTTAAGCGTTTTGTAAAGCTAGCGCTTAAGGGCTCATTTGTTTCGCGTGTACGTATGGTAATTTGTATACCTGCAGGCGTTACAGAGGTTGAAAGCCGCGCTGTGCACGATGCCGCCAGGCAAGCTGGCGCTATGGAAGTTGTGCTTGTAGAAGAACCTATGGCTGCCGCTGTGGGTGCAGGTCTTCCCGTACACGATGCTACAGGCAATATGGTAGTGGATATCGGCGGCGGTACAAGTGAGGTTGCCGTAATTTCTTTAGGTGATATTGTTACCGCGCAGTCCATTCGTACTGCCGGCGACGATTTGGACGAAGCTATTATTAACTACATTCGCCGAAAGCACAATCTTTTAATAGGTGAACGAACCGCAGAGCAAATTAAAATTGAAATAGGCTCTGCAAAGCCTTATGAAGGCGAAACAACTATAGAAATTAAGGGTAGAAACCAAGTAGATGGACTTCCTAAAAACGTTGTTATTTCATCTGAAGAAGTACGCATTGCTATGGCAGATACCGTTTATCAGATTATTGATACCATTCGCCTAACACTTGAAAAAACCCCACCTGAGCTTGCGGCAGATATTATTGACCGCGGCATCACCCTTACAGGCGGCGGCGCATTACTTCGCGGCCTTGCAGAGCTTATTGCCGAAGAAACAGGCATAGCCGTAACCGTTGCGGCAAATCCACTTGACTGTGTAGTTTTAGGTACTGCCAAGCATCTTGAAGCCGACAGCGCGTTTGACAACTACACCTTCCGCAGAGGAAAAAGATTTAGATAAAGTTTTTTAAAAAACAGGAGAAAATAAATGCGTTTTTTCTTTCGCAGTAAACAGTTTAAAATCATTTTAACAATTTTAATATCGCTTATAGCTGTTTCTATCATTTTTGGAGTAATAGGTAGCGTTATCTCCCCGCAATCTGATATTGTGGGTACCCTAACAGCACCCTTTCGCTCGACACTGACCGCTATAAAAAACGGCATTAACGATTTTAAGGAAGCACTCTCGGGCGGTAACGAGGTTATGCTTGAAAACGCCGAGTTAAAAGAACAGCTTAACACCCTCAGAGAAGAGCTTGCCGATTATGAAAAAATTTCAAAAGAGAATGAGTTTTATAAAAACTACCTTGAAATTAAGGACCAAAACCCCGATTTTGAGTTTGCCCCGTCTACCGTTATTTCACACGATACATCGGACCCTTTTGGCGGCTTTATAATAAACAAAGGCTCTACAGACGGTATTTCAGCACACGACCCCGTTATAACCGATGCAGGTGTTGTGGGCTTTATAAGCGATGTAGGCCTTACCACTTCTAAGGTTGTAACCGTTTTAAGCCCCGACTTAACCTTGGGCGCCCTTGACAATCGTACAAGTGACTCAGGTATAATAAAAGGCTCATTGGAATTAAACGAAAAAGGCTACACCAAGCTTGAAAACCTATCGCGTTCTTGCAGCGTTGCAGTGGGTGACTATGTTGTAACCTCAGGCGAGGGTATTTTCCCAAAAGGGCTTCTTGTAGGCAGTATTGAAACCATATCTAACGATAAATACAACACATCCCTTTATGCCAGCGTCAAACCGTTTGTGGATTTTTCCGAACTGCGAGACGTTATGGTTATAACCGATTTCGAAGGTCAGGGCAGTATTTTAAGCAAAGAGGATAAATAGTATGAGTAAAACTAAACATCCTTTAATAACAATACTTAATATACTTATATTTTTTATAAGCTTGCTTTTTTATTATACAGGTATTTTACCGCTTAGTATAAAGGGTATAACACCGTTACTTATTTTGCCCATCCTAACGGCTTTTTCAATTTTTAATTCACCGCTCACATCGGCAATTACAGGTCTTTTGTGCGGTGTTTTTATGGACTGTAATGCGCTAAACTCTTATTGCTTCAATGCAATTGTGCTTGTTATTTTGGGGACTTTTGTAGCGGTTAGCTCTAATAATCTTTTTAATAAAAATATATTTTCGGCTATGGTTTTATCTTTAGTTGTCGCAGTTTTTTATTTTGTTTTACAATGGGCGGTTTTTGAAACCGATAATATAACCATAAACGACAGTTTAACTTATCTTTTAAAATATGCTTTTCCAACAGCAGTTTACAGCGCGGTATTTATTATTCCTTTTTATTATTTATACCGTTATTTTGAAAGAAGAAAGGAATCATAAAAGTGCCTTTTCAAAAAAAGAACAATTTTGTAACAACATTTTTATCTGTTATCTCAATAATTGCTCTGTTACTGTTTTCTGTTCGTGCATATTCAATGCAGGTAGTCAAAAACAAGGAAGAAAAAAGCAAAAATTTATTTGGCGCAGCATCTACCCGCACCGCCGTTTTGAAAGCGCCGCGCGGTGAGATACTTGACTGCCACGGCAGACAAATAGCAATTAACCGCGACGGATATAATATAGTTTTTAATAAAGCTTATATAGGCGATAATCTTAATGATACCATTTTATTGCTTTTAAAGCTTTGTAAACAGTACGATGCCGAATGGGTGGACGAGCTTCCGATGTCGGCAAAATCGCCTTACAATTTTAAAAAGGGTGAGTCTACAGATAAGCTGCTTAAAACCTTAAAGCTTGCGCATTATGCTACTGCGCAGAACTGCTTTGACGCTATGGTAAAGGAATATGAGCTCGAAAAATACACCAAAAGCGAGCAGCGTAAAATTATGGGCGTTCGCTACAGTATGCAAATTTCCGATTTTTCTATTTCCTACCCATTTACCCTTGCAGAAGATGTTTCAACCGAATTTATGCGTAAAATATCTGAATGTTCCTATCTTTTAGAAGGGGTTTCGGTTGAGGTTGTACCTTTTAGAGAATATGCCGACACCACTCTCGCAGTAAACCTTATAGGCACCGTAGGCCCTATTTTTGAAGAAGACTGGCAAGAATACAAAGCTAAAGGCTACTCGTATAATGACAAGGTGGGTAAAAGCGGTATTGAAAAATGGGCAGAAGAATATCTTCGCGGTACCGACGGCGAAATCACCTATTACCTTGATGCAAATGGCAAAATCATTTCAAGTGAAGTAACAAAAGAACCTATTGCAGGTAAAACCGTTATGCTTTCACTTGATAAAAATTTGCAAAAGAAAACACAAAAATCCCTTGCACAAAAGGTCAAATCCCTACAAAGTCAGGGTGGCTCCTGTAAAGCGGCATGTGCCGTTGCGATAGATATAGATACCGGCAAGGTTTTAGCCGCGGCAAATTATCCCTCATACGATTTAGCTACAATGAATAAAAACTACAACAAGCTTCAGTCAGACCCCGCAAAGCCTTTAACCAATCGCGCTTTTCACGGTGTATATCCTATAGGCTCTACAATTAAACCGGCGGTTGCCGTAGCGGCAATAGAGAATAACCACTATAGCAAGGGTGAAACCGTAAACTGCGTTCAGGTTTATAAGCATTTTGAGGATTACACGCCCAGATGTATGCATTTCCACGGTCCTATGTCGCTTAAAAATGCACTGGCAAAAAGCTGTAACTACTTCTTCTTTGAAATGGGTAAAAGAGTGGGCGCTACCACCCTTACCGATTACTTCAAGCAATTTGGCTTGGGTGTTAAAACAGGGGTTGAGGTTGATGATAGTAAGGGTATTTTAATCGACCCCGAAAGCGACAATGTAGGTGGTACAACCTTGCAAATATCTATCGGTCAAATGAATGCTTTTACACCATTACAGGCAGCCAACTATGTCGCAACCTTGGCAAACGGCGGTACTCACTACCGCGCAAGCCTTATTAATCAGATTGTATCCTACGATATCGGTGAAATTTATAAGGTTATAGAACCCGAAGTAGTTAATAAAATCAAAATAAAAGAAAGCACACTCGATGCCGTAAAGGAAGGTATGCTTTCGGTTACTGAAGACGGTACAGGCCGCGCCGCTTTGGGCGACTATCCAATAAAGGTTGGCGGTAAAACAGGTACTTCTCAGGTAAACAATGCCGCAGACCATAGCATATTTATTGCATTTGCTCCTTTCGATAATCCCAAAATCGCAATTTCGGTTGTGCTTGAAAACGGCGCTTCAGGCTTTGCAGCAGGCTCGATTGTGCGCGATATGCTTGATGCATACTTCTTTGCCGACCACGCAAATGTGACTGAAGATAAATCCTTTGTGGTTTTGGATTAAAATTTGACAAAATAGCTCTATTATGGTAAAATAACCCTTAAATATGAGGTGTTCTATGGGAAAAATTTTTGCTGTCACATCTGGTAAAGGCGGTGTAGGAAAATCCACCGTTTCGGTTGGTCTTTCTCTAGCCTTTACTAAAATGGGAAAAAATGTTTTACTAATTGATATGGACGAGGGTCTGCGTTGCTTGGATGTTATGTTAGGTCTTGACGAAAAGGTTGTTTTCGACCTTTCAGACATCCTTTCAGGCGGTGATATTTCAAACAGTATTTACTATAGTGAGCAAAATCCACTTTTGCACCTTATCCCCGCCCCTTGCGAGCTTGGCAAAATTAATTCCCAGCAGTTGCAGGAGTTTACCGAAAAAATACACCCATTTTATGATGTTGTGATTTTCGACTTCCCCGCAGGGATTGATTTTTCACTTTATGCCTCACTCCCAAATAACACATTGTTTTTAACGGTCGCTTTTCCTGACCCTGTCACCTTGCGTGATGCATCGGTAGTATCAGAAAGGCTTGAAAAAATCGGTCTTTCATCAAAGCTTATTATAAACGGCTTTGATTATACACTTACAAAACGTAAAATTTACAATAATATTGATGATATTATAGATAAAGCGAATTTACAGCTTTTAGGTATTGTACCGCGAAGCAAAGAATTATCTTTGTTGGCGGTTAAACATAAATTAAAAAGTGGTGGTAAGGCTATGCTGGCTTTTGCAAGAATAGCCAAACGCCTTTTGGGAGAGAATATTCTTTTACCAAAGCTTAAAAAAATTTGAAAGGAATATTAAAATGACAATCGCACTAATAGCACACGATACAAAAAAAGAACTTATGACACAGTTTTGCATTGCTTATTGTGGCATTTTAAGTAAACATAACCTTATTGCTACAGGTACTACAGGCAAAACTGTGGCAGAAGCTACCGGTCTTAATATAACCAGTTTTTTAAGCGGTTCGCAAGGCGGCTCTCAGCAAATTGCTTCGCGCATCGGTTGCGATGAAATTGATATGCTTTTAATGTTCCGTGACCCTTTAACCCCCAAACCGCACGAGCCTGATGAACAGGCTTTATTGCGCCTTTGTGATGTTCACAATATCCCCGTAGCTACCAATATCGCTACAGCGGAGGTTCTTATCCACGGTCTTGAACGCGGCGATATGGACTGGCGCGAAATTGTAAAATCCAATCACTAATATCCCTTGGAGTAATACTATGGCAGAAATTAACCGTGCCGTAAAGGGCACTAACGATATTTTACCCAACAATGTTCACAAATGGCAGTTTGTAGAATCGAAAATGCTTGATACTGCGCGCCTTTTTGGCTTTTCGGAAATACGTGTTCCTGTTTTTGAGCATACCGAAGTTTTTAAAAGAAGCGTAGGCGACACTACCGATGTTGTACAAAAGGAAATGTACACCTTTGACGATAAGGGCGGCCGTTCTATAACTTTGCGCCCAGAACTTACTGCTGGTGTTATACGCTCGGTTTTGGAAAACGGTCTTACTAATGGCCCGTTGCCTTTAAAGGTTTGTTATGTAGGCGGTTGCTACCGCTACGAAAAACCGCAAGCAGGCAGACTTAGAGAGTTTCACCAATTCGGTGTAGAGTGTATTGGTGCTGCAGAACCCAACGCCGATGCCGAGCTTATTTCTCTTGCAAAACAAGTGCTTAATAATATAGGAATACAAAGAATTGCGCTTGAAATAAACTCAATCGGCTGTCCCGAATGCCGTAAAAATTATCAACAAGCTTTAAAAGATTATTTTAAAGCAAACTTAGATAGTCTTTGCGACACCTGTAAAGACCGTTTAGAACGTAACCCCATGCGTATTTTGGACTGTAAATCCCCCGTTTGTAAGGATATTTGCAAAAACGCACCTGTGGTTATAGACTACTTATGCGAAGAATGTGAAAATCATTTTTCTGCAGTTAAAAAGCATTTAGATGCCGCAGGCATTGAATATACCATCAACCCCCATATTGTGCGTGGTCTTGACTATTATACCCGTACAGTATTTGAATTTGTTTCAGGCGACATTGGTGCACAAAGCACAGTTTGTGGCGGTGGCAGATATGACGGCCTTATTTCCCAAATGGGCGGTAAGCCTACCCCATCCTTAGGCTTTGCTATGGGTATTGAAAGGCTTATGATGGTATTAGAAAGCCAGAATGCCGTGCTTCCTACTGCCGCTATGCCTGACCTTTATATCGCATCAATGAGCGAAAACGCTTCGCTAAAAGCAACCGCTCTTTGCCATAAACTGCGTGAAGACGGCTTTTCGGTGCAAACCGATATTAGCGCACGCGGCCTTAAAGCACAGATGAAGTTTGCAAATAAAATCGGCGCTAAATACTCTATGGTTTTGGGCGACCAAGAATTAGATGATAATAAAGCAAGGCTTAAAAATATGCAATCGGGTGAAGAGAATGAAATAAATCTTGATAATTTATCTGATGCATTACTTTCAGCATTAAATCAAGAAGCACTAAACACTTTGACAGATACTATTTCTAAGGAGCAGTTATTTTGAAACTCGACAAAATGAACGGACAAAAGCGTACCCACTATTGCGTAACGCTAAGAAAAGAAAATATCGGTGAAAAGGTAACCGTTTGCGGTTGGGTGCAACGCCAGCGCGACCTTGGTGGACTTATCTTTATAGACCTTCGTGACAGAACAGGGCTTGTTCAACTAGCTTTTGACGACAATACCGACAAAGCTATTTTTGAAAAAGCTTTTGCCATTCGCAGTGAGTATGTTGTAATGGCAGAGGGTATTGTTCGTATGCGTTCTTCTATCAACAAAGAAATTCCTACAGGCGATATTGAAATCGAAGTTACTTGCCTTAAGGTTTTAGGCAAAAGCGAAACCCCGCCTTTCGAAATACTTAACGATACTAAGGCAAACGAGGAGCTGCGCCTTAAATACCGTTATCTTGACCTTCGACGTAACAATTTACAAAATAATATTATGATGCGCCATAAGGTTGCAAAGGTTACACGTGACTACTTTGACGAAAACGGTTTTATTGAAATTGAAACCCCAACCCTTATTAAATCCACACCAGAGGGTGCACGTGACTACTTAGTTCCATCGCGTATTCATAAGGGCAGCTTTTTTGCACTGCCTCAGTCACCTCAGCTTTATAAGCAGTTACTTATGCTTTCAGGCTTTGATAGATATATGCAAATTGCACGTTGCTACCGCGACGAAGATTTGCGCGCCGACCGTCAGCCTGAGTTTACACAAATTGACCTTGAAATGTCTTTTGTAGAAATGGAAGATGTTTTAAGTATTGGTGAAGGTTATATTAAGCGCTTGTTTAAGGATGTTTTGGATGTTGAAATAAATACACCCATCCCCCGCTTAACCTATACTGACGCTATGAACGACTATGGCTCCGACAAGCCTGATACCCGTTTTGAAATGAAGATAAAGGATTTGTCGGATATTGTCGAAAACTGCGGGTTCTCGGTTTTTGCAGATACCGTTAAAAATGGCGGTACTGTAAGAGCAATTACTGCTAAGAATGCTGCCGCCACCTACACCCGTAAGGAAATTGATAAACTTACCGAAGAAGCTAAGGGCATTGGCGCTAAGGGTCTTGCATTTATCCGTTGGGTTGAAGATGCACCAACCTGCTCATTCCAAAAATTTATGACTGATGACGAAATGCAGGATATATTAGAACGTACAGGCGCCGAAAAGGGCGACGTTGTACTTATCGTAGCTGACCGCAAGAATATTGCGCTTTCAGTTTTGGGCGCGCTCCGTCTTACTGTTGCAAAGCGTCTTAATATTATTCCTAACACCTTTAATTTCCTTTGGATTACTGAATTCCCGTTCTTTGAATACAACGAAGAAACAAATAATTGGGATGCTATGCACCACCCATTCACTTCCCCACTTGACGAATGTATCGAGTACCTTGATACTGATCCCGAAAAGGTATTTGCAAAGGCTTACGACTTAGTACTTAACGGTGTTGAATTATCAAGCGGTTCTATCCGTATTACCGACCCAGAGCTACAGGCTAAAATGTTCAAAGCTTTAGGTCTTAGCGACGAAGAAGCTCACGAAAAGTTCGGCTTCTTGACCGATGCTTTCCGCTTTGGCGCTCCACCACACGGTGGTATGGGTATTGGTCTTGACAGACTTTGTATGATTATGGCGGGCTGTGACTCACTTCGTGATGTAATTGCCTTCCCCAAGGTTTCCAATTCCAGCGAGCTTATGTCAGGTGCACCGTCAATTGTTGATAATGCGCAATTAAATGACCTTGCAATCTCTTTAATGGGAGATAAAGAATAAAAAAATTATGCGGTAGAAGTAAAAATTTACTTCTACCGCATTTTCGTTATACAATAAAAGAGCACTGCGATTGCAATGCTCTTTAAATCATATTAGTTACCGAACTTAGCTACGTTAAGTTTAATGCCAGGGCCCATTGTTGTTGCGAGAACGCAAGACTTAATGTACTGACCCTTTGTAGCAGCCGGCTTTGCCTTGATGATTGCACCCATAATGGTGTCAAAGTTTTCTTGAAGCTTTTCAGGGCCAAAGGAAACCTTACCAATTGGGCAGTGGATGATGTTAGTTTTGTCAAGACGGTATTCAATCTTACCTGCTTTTGCTTCGGTTACAGCGCGTGCAACATCAGGTGTAACTGTACCAGCCTTAGGAGTAGGCATAAGACCGCGAGGGCCTAAAACTTTACCTAAACGACCAACAAGACCCATCATATCGGGTGTTGCAATTACAACGTCGAAATCTAACCAGTTTTCATTCTGGATTTTAGCAATCATTTCTTCGGCGCCAACATAATCAGCACCTGCAGCAGTAGCTGCGTCAGCCTTGTCACCCTTAGCGATAACAAGAGCACGAACAGTTTTACCTGTACCGTTGGGAAGAACTACAGCACCGCGAACCTGTTGGTCAGCGTGACGTGAGTCAACACCCAAGCGAACATGAATTTCAACTGTTTCATCAAATTTTGCAGTAGCAGTTTTTACTGCAAGATCAACTGCTTCATTAGCGTCGTAAAACTTACCTACTTCGATAAGCTTTGCGCTATCATTATACTTTTTACCGTGTTTCATTTTTTACCTCCAAGTGGTTAATCGGAATTCTCCTCCCACGCGAGAGAACTTAATCTACTACTTCAACACCCATGCTGCGAGCAGTACCTGCTATCATACTCATAGCAGATTCAATATTAGCGGCATTTAAATCGGGCATTTTGGTTTCAGCGATTTTCTGAATTTGCTCTCTTGTGATTTTGGCAACCTTAGTCTTATTAGGTGTACCTGATGCAGTTTCAATACCGCAAGCCTTCTTAATAAGAACAGCAGCAGGCGGAGTTTTTGTGATGAAACTGAAAGAGCGGTCAGCGTAAACTGTAATAACTACAGGAATGATAAGACCTGCATCATTCTTAGTTCTTTCATTGAACTCTTTAGTAAACGCCATGATGTTAACACCATGCTGACCAAGAGCAGGACCTACAGGGGGAGCCGGTGTGGCCTTACCTGCGGGAATTTGCAATTTAATGTAACCGGAAATTTTTTGAGCCATTTTATTTGCACCTCCATTATTCGTGGTAACAGTGTTTTTTTACACTTGGCGGAACGGTCATATTCCGTCCCTCCCACCGTGACACATCCTTGTGTGTCGGGACTTAATTGCTTTTAAATTTAGTCTTCGATAGAAATCTGGTCAAGCTCGAGCTCAACAGGAGTTTCTCTACCGAACATAGAAAGAACAACACAAACGCTGTTATTTTCGGTATCAACCGTTTTAACAGTACCTGAGTATCCTTCCAAAGGACCGCTGATAATTTTAACATTATCGCCTTCCTTGTAACCCACTTCAACGCTGTGCTTTTCTACGCCGAGTGCGATTACCTCTGCATCAGTTAGTGGTACGGGTTTAGAAGCCGGACCAACAAAGCCTGTGCAACCACGTATGTTTCTTACAACATACCAACTGTCATCGGTGACAATCATCTTAATAAGGACATATCCGGGGAAGATTTTACGCTCTATCTCGCGTTTTTTGTCTTCCTTTACTTCTGTAACAATTTCGGTAGGGATTTTAATATCGTGTATTAAATCCTGCATACCGCGGCTTTCTACCATTGTGGCTAAGTCGGTTGCTACTTTATTTTCATATCCTGAATAAGTGTGAACGACATACCATCTTGCTTCTTGTGTTTCAGCCATAGTTACCTCCGTTTATTACTTTAAGATGAAATCCAATAGCTTACCAAGACCTAAGTCGATACCCCAAATCAGTAAACCGATTATAAGGCACATAACAAGAACTGTTACTGTGTTCTTCACTACATCGTGAAAACCGGGCCAAACAATTTTCTTAACTTCGCTCTTGTTGTCGCGTAAGAAAAGAACAACTCTTTGTAAAATGGTTTTCTTGTCCTTAGAAGCCTTTGCTTCGATATAGTCATCAATAAACAAATATGCAATAGCAAACACTGCAAAAAGTGTTAATGCAATTACTAAGTAAAGTACAAAGCTTGTGTGAGTGATGCTTGTAACCTTTTCTAAAGGACGAGTATCAACAAATCTTGAATCCTTACTTAATGCGATAACCCACATATAAACTGCGGAAATTAAAGCAAAAACTGATGAGCTGTAGCGAAGACCTTTTTTCTTGAATGCAAAAATGCTCATAATCAAACCGATTACTGCAATTATAAATACAAACAAGATGTGTGCTGACATGGCTAAGTTTACAGTTGACTCACCAACTGCAACAGTTCCACCGAATGCCAACTGTGTACCGACAGGGCTGGCTACGATACCGTTTGTCATAACATTTGCAAACGGTAAGAAGAACAACACAAGTGAAGCTGCAGCGAAAACTACGCTTAAAATTTGAGAAATTTTGTTTAAAATTTTCATTTAGTCATCCTCCCTACTTTGTTTCCTTGTGTAGGGTGTGCTTTTTACAGAATCTACAATACTTGTTCATTTCGAGTCTGTCAGGATCGTTTTTCTTGTTCTTCATTGTGTTGTAATTGCGTTGCTTGCATTCTGTGCAAGCGAGTGTGATTTTAACTCTCATAACGGCACCTCCCGCTTTACGGAAATATTTTTCGCTTTTACCTTTGTAAAAGTAAACGCCTCCCTCGGTCGAGGACAAATACCACACGTTACACCACATTTTGCGGCTTAACGAAAAGCACAATGCGATATGTTGTACCTTTGACAAACAGGCTCTTATTGCAAAAAAAAAGAACCCATAAAGAGGTAAGGGTATTATAACACACTAACACCTCATAGTCAAGCATTTTTTACTGTATTTACGCAGTTTTACAATTTTTTATTGCTAAAATAAAACTAATGTGGTAATATATATCAGTTGAATACAAGTTAAATCATTTTTAGGAGAATTTTCGTGACTGAATTACAAAAAGAAATAGGCAGAAGACGCACCTTTGCTATTATTTCCCACCCTGACGCAGGTAAAACAACACTAACCGAAAAATTCTTGCTCTACGGCGGAGCTATACAAACTGCAGGCTCGGTTAAAGGCAAGGCGACCGCAAAGCACGCCGTAAGTGACTGGATGGAGCTTGAAAAGCAGCGCGGTATTTCAATAACTTCTTCGGTAATGCAGTTTGAATATGACGGATACTGCATAAACATACTCGATACCCCAGGCCACCAAGACTTCTCTGAAGATACCTACCGTACACTTATGGCGGCAGACAGCGTGGTAATGGTTATTGACGCGGCAAAGGGTATAGAAGCTCAAACCCGTAAGCTTTTTAAGGTTTGTGCTATGCGCCATATCCCGATTTTCACATTTATAAATAAGCTTGACCGCGAAGCGCGTGACCCATTTGAGCTACTCGACCAGTTAGAAAAGGAATTCGGTATAGGTACCTATCCTGTAAACTGGCCTATCGGCTGCGGTGTAAGCTTTAAGGGTGTTTTTGACCGCGATAAGCGTGAAATTTTGTCTTTTTCGGAAATGCACAGAGGTCAGGATAAAATAAAACCCACCCCCTGCGACATTACAGATATAGAAAAAATGGATGAGCTTATAGGCGAATACCAACGTGCCGAGCTTGTTGACCAAATTGAGCTTTTAGACGGCGCAAGCTATGAGTTTGATTTAGAAAAGGTCCGCAAGGGTGAGCTTACCCCCGTATTCTTTGGCTCCGCGCTTACGAACTTCGGTGTTGAACCATTTTTAGAGAATTTCCTTAAAATGACCACACCCCCGCTTCCAAGACTCTCGGGCGATAAGGAAATTTCTCCCTTTGACGAAAACTTTTCGGCTTTTGCCTTTAAGATTCAGGCAAATATGAATAAGAACCACCGCGACCGCATTACCTTCTTCCGTATATGCTCGGGTAAATTTGAACGCGGTGCCGATTACTTCCATATGCAACAGGGCAAAATGATTCGCCTTTCTCAGCCACAGCAAATGATGGCAGAAGAACGCCAAATTATAAACGAAGCCTACGCTGGAGATATTATCGGTGTTTTCGACCCTGGTATTTACTCAATCGGTGATACTGTATGCTCACCTAAAAACAAGGTGCAGTTTGAAGGTATACCCACCTTTGCACCCGAACATTTTTCAATGATTGAGCAAAAGGACTCCTTGAAGCGTAAGCAGTTTGTAAAAGGTGTTGAGCAAATAGCTCAGGAAGGCGCTATTCAGATTTTCCACGAGCCTAACTCGGGTATGGAACGCGTAATAGTTGGCGTTGTTGGTGTGCTTCAGTTTGAAGTATTGGAGCATCGACTTAAAAACGAATATAATGTTGATGTTATCCGTAATGACCTACCTTATTCATATATCCGTTGGGTTAAAAACAAGGATGTTGATATTAAAAAGCTCAACCTTACTTCAGACACTAAGTGGGTACAGGACTTCAAGGGAAATAACATCCTTATTTTCACAAGCGAATGGAATATAAACTGGGCGATTGACAAAAACGAAGGCTTAATTTTAGAAGATTTTAATAGGAACTAAATATGAAAAAAAGAATTATACTTTTTTGTGCTTTATTTATTGTTCTGTTATCGGTTACTGCTTATTTGTTATATTACTTCAACTATTTACCGCATAGAAAATATACAAATGAAGATTTTAATATTGAAACCTATAAAAGTCAGATTGATAAGGACAATGACGGTATAGACGACCAAACCGATATTTTAGAGAATGTTAGAAATTATATAGCGAAAAATCCTCAATATAAAAGTAAGTACTATAATACAGGCTACCCAAACGACCAATACGGTGTATGTACCGATGTTGTAGCAAATGGACTTAAAGGCGCGGGCTACGATTTAATGGAATTAGTCGACAAACACATTAGATTAAACCGCGATAAATATGATATTGAAATAATTGATAAAAATATCGACTTTAGGCGAGTTCGCAACCTGAATGTTTACTTTAGCGATACCGCCATTACGCTTACTACCGATATAACCAAAATTGCCGAATGGCAAGGCGGCGACATTGTAGTTTTTAAAAAGCATATAGGTGTTGTGTCTAACAGAAGAAACAAAAACGGTGTGCCGTTCGTAATCCACCACGCCAACCCCTATCAAAAATATTACGAAGAAGATATTTTAGAATTTCGCGATGATATTATAGGGCATTATAGGGTATCATAAAAATCACCCACCGTTTGTTTGACAGACGGTGGGATTTATAATTTGTGCCGGAGGCACCATATTCACTTTTTACTCTTCACTCGCAATGCTTCGCCTTGCGTTCCTGTTGCTTTCATATATAAATCAATCTCCTTGTTGTAGTAATAGTGATACTATTATTTGTAAAGCAGGGAGATTTATACTTAAAATAAAATCGTTTTGAAATTATTAAATTGCTTACTTTTTAATATCCCAATTCTGCATACACTCTGTACACATATTTCTATATCTAGTACCTAGATCATCTTTGATGGTGCAATAAAAAACTGGCGTGCTTTCTTTTCCACAAATATCGCATTTGCCAACTTTTGAAGGAGCCTTAGTTGTATGTACTGATGATTTGTGCGTTTCTTCTATTTGCTCTAAGTCGGGTTCATTCTTATCATTTTCACCGATATGCAATAGTAACAACCTGTCCGTATTCTCTATCAACTGACCATAGCCGTACAAAAGGAACGAACTAGTCCAAGATGCAAAACATCCTAACACTATTACTATCAACCCAGCTAGAATCATAGTGTCACCAGGTGACATTATAATTATTCCTAGAATTACAGAGGTTATAATACCCATCCAAGTGACAATTTCGGATAACTTTTTTATTTTTCCGCCTATATTTTTGAACATATTTATTTCCCCTATCTATACAAAAATTTAATTTCTAATAAAAGTATAACACGTACAAATAATAAATGCTATCAACAGTGAAATGAATTTCACCACGCTTTTGTTCCTTCTATCGCACTATGTATCGCCCAGCAAAACCTATCGAAAGGTATCAATGAGTTATGTACAGGACCTCCCTCTATGATTCGCATAATACGGCAAATTTCGTTAGGAATAACAACCCTGCCTAAATCATCTTTCGAACTATTCCTGTTGCTTTCATAACGACCTTACCCCATTAACAAATCAAAGATTTTAAATAGATACCCGATAACTTTGCCACGCTTGCATGTGAAAAAGATTATTGAGCTTGTAATTATTATCAACCAATATAGTTATATCCGCTAGATTGATCACCAAAATAATTATCACCAACTTCAAACCACGCGAGCACATAATCTTTGAAATAAAGAATTAAAGCTGTATTACATTCCGTAGAATTATCCGAATATGTAACTGTGCGTTTATACACAACATATTTTCCCTCAAACGAAACAGGAGATATAAGACTGTGATTATCATGATCTACATTTGTTTCAATATAAAAGGTTCCGTCATTGCGGAGAGTAATATAAGAACGGCTGCTATTTACGCCAACCCAAAAACCTTCGTATTTTCCTGTTTTGATAGTATTGTTTGTTTCGAATTTTTTTGTGGGTTTATAACAATTAGGAAATGCTTTTCGAACATCCTTTAATTTTTCTTCTTGTTGAGCTTTTTTATATTGTTCTAAGAAGTACGAACCATCAGTCTGCGAAATTTTATAATAGTTTTCTCCGACTTGCATCTTGTATTTTTGAACCGATTGAAACTCTTCTGCCATTTGATTAAACTTAATGTTTTTATATGATTCTATGCTTACTGTCAACTTTCCGTTGGTATATTTGTATGTACCATTTGAGAATTGTCCACTTCCAGAGCAAAGTGCAAGAATTGTTCCGTCAGAATAGAAACATGCAATATATTGTGTCCCCGTCGTTTGTCCAAAAGTTAATTTCCAATATGTATTATCAAAATCTACATTACTTGCTTTTTGAGTGATACTGGAATTCTTATTAGGTTTATCTTCTTCTATTTTTATAGTATCTTCTTTTTGTTGATAAAAATGCTCATCTTCGTTATATCGCCCACAGGAAACAAAACAAAAAATCAAAATACAACTCAAAAAGCAGTAAATTATTCTTTTAATCATATTTTTATCCCCTTTAAATTTCTCGGTGTATTACCAATGTATATCACATTGTATTATATTTTTTAGTTTTTGTCAATATTAAAATGTAATCGGGGTGATATATAATGAATAAAGAACCGCTTAAAATAAAGAAACGCGGAGAAGACGGCAATAAAATTATTTCTGTACGAATAAGAGAAGATATTTTAAATGAATTAGATAGAATATCCAAAGAGAGCAATTATTCGAGAAACGAATTAATCAACTTAATATTACAATATGGTATTGAAAATCTCGAAATAATACAATAGCAAAATCAAAGATTTTGAATGGGTACCCCTCAACCCGGCCACGCTTCGCGTGTAAAATCCACTTATTACATTTATAGCGCCGAAGGCACACCTTCACTTTAACTCTTCACTAAAAAATCCCGCTCATAAGCGTGATTTCTCTTGCAACCATAAAACAAATGTGCTATAATATACCAGTAAACGGGGATGGCACCCATAACAAAAAACAGCTTTACAAAACTTAATGTTCACAGCAAAGGGGACGATACCCATCGAAAAAAACATTATTGTTGTAGATGAAAATGGCAATAAATATGAGGCTACCTACCCAAAACGGGCTAAGGGCTTAGTCAAAACCGGCAGGGCACGCTTCATAAATGAAAACACAATATGCCTTGCGTGTCCGCCAAAAAATGAATTGGAGGACAATAAAATGTCAGAAAATAAAGTACAAAATAATCAACCAAAGCCACAAACCCCCGAAATACCCAAAAAACCAACGAAATTTACTGTTGATTACATTCTCTTAATGCTTGAAAACATTTCCAAAGACCAAGCGCACCTAACCGCCGCTTTACAAAAATTAAGCAAGTTGGAATCAAAGGGACCTGGGGATGTTGGCACAGCAGACCTTGCTGACGCTATTGCTCATGTTGTGGATTCGAGAGAAGAAACTAACCGAAAGCTTATTGCCTTTTACGAAAAAATGTATGACGATTTAAAGGCTACGCAACCAATGAGCGAGCAAAAGTTTGATTTACTCAGTTTGGCTATAGGCGATTTAAGCGAAGGCTTAACACCTATTGAAACTAAAGAAGCTTTAAATGATGTTTTAAAAATCATAGCTGAGTCTTAAACAAAAAGCACCATCCCAAAAGGATGGTGTTTTCATACCATAAACAATTTTAGTTGAAAGATGTCGGTGAATGTCGGCCTATTTATACTATATAATACCCCAAAAGGAGGTATTATATATGGATTTTTTTGTAAAACTATTATTACAACAAGTTAACGGTAAAAATTGGAAACCAGTATTTAACAAAAGTACTAAGTACAAAAATTGGATTGCAATTCTCGATCCGAGAACTTGTCCTAAATGCAGAAGCAACCATGGCACAATTTTTCTTATAAACGAAATTGTAGAAAAAGAGCCGCCGCTACATTTTTATTGTAGATGTAGTATACCTGTAATGGAAACAGTAAAATCCGGAACGGCTACAATAGACGGATTTGACGGTGCAGATTGGTCATTAAAACACGAATCAAAATTACCTGAATATTATATCGAAAAATCCAAAGCTATACAAAGCGGTTGGAAACCCGGCAAATGGCTGTCAAATTTTATTCCAAATAAAATGATTATTGGCGGTGAATTTCACAACGATAATGGACATTTACCACAACACGAAGGAAGAATTTGGTACGAAGCTGATATTAATTACAAAAGCGGAAAAAGAAATACACAACGAATCCTATGGTCAAATGACGGTTTGATTTTTGTAACTTATGACCATTATGAAACATTTTTCGAAGTTGTATAGGAGCGTTAATAATGAAAATAATTGAATTAGATTTCAGCGGTTGCAAATATTTATATGATTTGCACGAAAAAATAAAAGTTGCATTTGATTTTCCTGAATGGTACGGAAAATATTGGAGTGCCTTTTGGGATTTGCTTTGGAGCGAGTGTGATGCAGAAAAGGTTATAATCAATGGTGAAAATCAATTGCCCGACGAATTAAAAGTGTTCTTACCTAAGATACACGAAATTTTAGAAAGAAACGTTAAATTCCATAAAGATATGAATTTACCTGATTTCACTTATGAAATCATCGATTGAACCACAATCAAAACTTAAAAAACACCATCCCAAAAGGATGGTGTTTTCCATTGATATATAAATTTACAAATATTTTATTGCATACGTCTGCGGCTTATGAGGAGTCGGTCGATAAGCCGAGTTCTGTCGTGGACGGTCATCTATCTCGACGGGAGATTGCTCTCACCGCTCAAGCCGCTTTTCGTGGCACATCGGGCAAATGTATAGCCACACTTAGCGTTGCTCCAAATAGGGTTTACAGGGTTTCGACGTTCCCGTGAAACCGGTGAGCTCTTACCTCGCCTTTCCACCCTTACCTGCAGGCACGGCAAAGCCGATTCAATGTCTTGCGACAAAGCTACAGGCGGTATATCTCTGTTGCACTTTCCCTAAGGTCACCCTCGGCGGCCGTTAGCCGCTATTCTGCCCTGCGGGGCTCGGACTTTCCTCAGATATTTCTATCCGCAACCGTCTAACCGACTCCAAAAGACATTTTAACATATTTCGCCCTTTGTGTCAAAACCTATTTTATCACATAAAATATTAGTGTTTGGAGGGTGTTTTATGAAAAATTGTGATTCAAAATATTTTTTGGCCGCAAATTCATGTGAAGGATTTCTAAGTTTTTTCGGCAGTTGTTATAATCCAAAAGATAATTGGCGGTGTTATATTATCAAAGGCGGACCGGGAACAGGTAAATCTTCATTTATGAAAAAGATAGCCAAATATGCCGCAAGTAAAAATGAAAAATATATTTTATGCCCTTGTAGCTCTGACCCGCAATCTTTAGATGCAGTAATTTTGCCCAATAAAAAAACCGTGATTTTAGACGGTACTGCACCGCATACAATAGACCCTATATACCCTGCCGTATGCGAAGAAATTTTAAACTTTGGTCAGTTTTGGGATAGCAGTAAAATCGGAAAGAATAACCAAATAATAGATATTACTGACCAAAATAAAGCCCTACACAGAAGCGTTTCTAAATACTTAAATGCCGCAGGGCAGATTATGCTTGATAGCTATAAAATCGCGTTGTCTTATACCAAAAAATTAGAAGTGAAATCCTTTGCCGATAAACTAATAAAAAAACATATCCCCCACAAAAACGGTACCCCTTACGAATGGGTACGTTTTATTGAAGGCATCACCCCCGAAGGCATTATATCATATCCCGAAACCGTAACCGAACAGTGCGAAAACATAATCGTTATTTCAGATAAATACCGCGCTTGCTCTAATATTATTATGAACGAAATCAGAAGTTTCTGCCTTATAAATGGTTACGAGATTATAACCCTTAAAAATCCGTTTTTGCCTTCGGTTATTACAGACCATATTATAATCCCCGAGTTAAGCATTGCCTTTGTAACCGAAGACAATAACCTTTTATTTGCAACCCCTGCACGCCGTATACACTCACGCCGTTTCACAAGCAATAAACAGCTTCATAATTCGGCTTGCCGTCTAAAGTTAAACCGCAAAATTATAAACAGTCTAATCACCACTGCCACCCAGACGCTAAGCGAAGCAAAAGCAGTCCACGATAAATTAGAGAAGCAATATATAAGCCTTATGAACTATAGCGAATTAGAAGCTTATACAAATAACTTTTGCAAAATGCTCTACGAAGAATAGCGTGCTCTTATCCGCAATACCGTTAAAACAACGGTATTGCGGATAGTTATGATTCATTTTTGAAAAATATTTATTTTTTAAAAATTATAGTTGACAAGTAAAGTTCTATTTGATATAATACTTCAGTACCTTAAATTGAATATGGATATGCGAGTGTGCTGGAATAGGCAGACAGGCACGTTTGAGGGGCGTGTGTCAACGACGTATGGGTTCAAGTCCCATCACTCGCACCATAGTAAGAACTGACTTTTAGTCGGTTCTTTTCTTTTTAGGCTCTTTGTCAATAGTTGGGGTAAAGAGTTAAAATGAAAAAGTTTTATGCAAGCAGTCGCGTTTAGGCGACTGCTTGTTGCGTTTTTAGTTGTTGATGAGAAAATATATGTAAAATACGGTTTCTGAATCGCTTAAAATT
>JAFQOJ010000058.1 GCA_017403265.1 Clostridia bacterium | reverse complement strand
TTCATTTTCAACCACTATTACCAACGGATTTACCGAAGGTTGCAACAACAAGATTAAAGTTTTAAAACGAAATGCATACGGTTACCAAAATTTTAAGCGATTCAGAAACCGTATTTTACATATATTTTCTCATCAACAACTAAAAACGCAACAAGCAGCCGCTTAATTGCGACTGCTTGCATAAAACATTTTCATTTTAACTCTTTACCCCAACTATTGACAAAGAGCCCAAACAAAAAACTCCGCTCGCGCGGAGTTTTTTGTTTTAAATAATAAATTTCAAATTATTTCACCACACCGATAAGTGTATCCTTATCTCTGGAAATGATTTTAACTTCGGCTATCTCTCCCACCAAAACCTTGCCGCTTTGCAGCTTAACACGGCAGTAGTTTTTTGTATAGCCTTCATTTTCATTTTCAAAAAGAACGGCTTGCGCTGTTCCGATTTGCGACTCTAAAAACGCTTCTTCAGTCTTAAGGGTTGTTTCAATCATACGCCTTGAGCGGTCGGTTTTTTCGGCATTGCTTACTTGATTAGGCAAACCGTAAGCCACCGTACCTTCGCGGCGAGAATAGGCGAAAATGTGTGCCTTTGCAAAGCCGATTTCCTTAGCAAAAGCAAGGCTTTCGGAAAATTCTTGCTCACTTTCGCCTGCAAAGCCTACCATAATATCGGTTGTAATAGCCGCATCGGGAAAAGCTTTGCGGATACGCTTAACTAAATCGCGGTAAAAGGCGGTATCGTAATGCCTGTTCATACGCTTTAAGGTTGCGTCACAACCCGACTGCAACGACAAATGAAACTGCGGGCAAAATTTATCCTGATTTTTAAAGCGAGACAGCATCTCGTCGGTAATATGGTCAGGCTCAAGCGAGCCTAAACGCACACGCTTAATGCCTTCTACCTCACAAACCGCATCTATAGCATCACAAATATTAATATCCTCACCCTTACCGTAGGAAGTAAGGTTTATACCTACAAGCACAACCTCAACAAAGCCGTTTTGCGAAAGCCTTTGGGCTTCTGCTTTTATTTCATTTATAGGTTTTGAACGCACCCATCCGCGTGCGGTAGGAATTATGCAATAGGTACAAAAGCGGTCACACCCGTCTTCAATTTTCATATAAGCGCGAGTACGCTCGGAAAAGTTTTCTATTGACGGGGTATTAAACCTTTCGGTACGCTTATGCTCACCCACTTCAAAAATCGGCTCACCGTTACTTAAAAAGGTTTGAACACTTTCTACAACCCTTAAAACATCGGTATTACCTATCACAATATCCGCGCCTACAAGCTCCTTAGCCTTACCGCTAAAGGCTTGTACCATACAACCCGTAAGCACCATTACAGCATTAGGGTTGTTTTTACGAAAACGGTGAAGTATTTGTCTTGTTTTGCGGTCACTCTCAGCAGTAACTGTACACGAATTTATTATAAGCACATCAAACGGTGCCGTTGTCGGCACCGCTGTGTATCCTTTTTTTATAAATGCTTCTCGCATAACCTGAGTTTCATATTGGTTCACCTTGCAACCCAAGGTATAAAACGCTACATTCATAAATTCTCCTGTAATTTTTTGTAGTACGCTACGGCTAATTGGTCACAGCGCTCATTCTCAGGGTGACCTGCGTGACCTTTTACCCAGTCAATCGTAACATCATGTTCTTTAATAAGGTCTAAAAGCTTTTGCCATAAATCAGGGTTTAAAGCAGGCTTTTTATCAGATTTGCGCCAATTATTATTACGCCAAGATTCTGCCCAACCTTTAGTAATTCCGTCAGCCACATATTTAGAATCGGTAACAAGCCTTACCTTGCAAGGCTCTTTTAGTGCCGAAAGCCCTTCTATTGCGGCGGTTAATTCCATACGGTTATTTGTGGTGTTTTCTTCTCCGCCCGAAAGCTCTTTTTCATAGCCGTTATAACGAAGCACTACTCCCCATCCGCCAGGGCCGGGATTACCTGAACAAGCTCCGTCAGTAAAAAGTTCAATATATTTCATAAATCAATACTTCCTGAAACTACCTACAACCTTGCCGAGCACGGTAGGATTCTCGGGATAAATAGGCTCAAAATCTTCATTTTCGGGCATAAATATAATCTTTTTGTCCTTAATTAAAAGGCGCTTTACAGTAGCTTCTTCCCCATCCATACCTACAACAATATCACCGCTGCGGCAGGGAGAATTTTTATCGGCAACTATTACATCGCCGTCCATTATTCCAACATTTTTCATACTGTAGCCTACAACCTTTAACGCAAAAAGACCGTCGGCATCCTTTGAGGGATATGGTATGTAATCCTCAATTTCCTCAACCGCCAATATAGGCTTACCTGCGGTAATTCTACCCACAAGCGGCACCATAGATGAATCATACCCCATATCAAGCTTTATTGCGCGTGAATATTTAGCATCACGTACAATATAGCCTTCTTCTTCAAGTACACCCAAAATTGCGTGTACGGTTGAAGTAGACTTAATACCTGTATTATTGCAAATTTCGCGAACTGTGGGCGGAAATCCGCTTGCCATTTGCTTTACTATAAAATTATAAACACTTTGTTGTTTTTCACTTAGCGGTTTTTTAGGCATAAATCACACCTCGAACATTTATTCGTATTCAGTATAACATTTATTTAGGTATATTGCAAGCAAAATTATTGAATACTAAAAAATGAGGTGTTAGTATGGAATCTATTTGGCACGGCGGTACAAAAAAGCCCAATTTCCCCACATTAAAAGGCGATATTAAAACCGATGTTTTAATTATCGGCGGCGGAATAAGCGGAATATTATGCGGATATATGCTTAAAGCGGCAGGTGTTGACTATGTTATTGCCGAGCAAAACACTATTTGCAGTGGCGTAACACAAAACACAACCGCTAAAATAACCTATCATCACGGCGCTATTTTTGATAAAATGCTTAAACGCTTTGGCAAGGATACATTATCACTTTATTTAAAAGCACATAATGAAGCACTCGGCGACTACCGTAATATGTGCCAAAGTATTGACTGTGATTTCTTGGAAACCGACTCGTATGTTTATTCTTTAAAAAGCATACGAAAAATAGAAAATGAAGTTAAAGCATTAAATGAAGCAGGTGTTAATGCCGAGCTTGTTACCGATTTACCGCTTCCCCTTAAGGTTTCGGGTGCCGTAAAGGTTAAAAATCAAGCGCAGTTTAACCCGTTAAAATTTCTATATACCATAGCAAAAGAGCTTAATATCTACGAAAATACAAAAGTATTAGAATTACTCCCAAGCGGTGCTAAAACTGGGTACGGCAAAATTAAAGCTAAAAAAATTATCGTAGCAACCCACTTCCCCTTTATCAATAAACACGGCGGATATTTTTTAAAAATGTATCAACACCGTTCGTATGTTTTAGCGCTAAAAAATGCCCAAAATGTAAACGGAATATACGTAGACGAAGCGGACACAGGGCTTTCGTTTAGAAACTATAATAATTTACTGCTTTTGGGTGGTCGCGGTCATCGCACAGGCAAAAAAGGCGGAAGCTATACAGAACTTCGTCACTTTGCAAACATTCATTATCCACAATCAAAAGAGATTACCCATTTTGCAACTCAGGACTGTAAAACCTTAGACGATATTGCATATATAGGCGAATATTCTAAAAATACACCAACGCTGTATGTCGCAACAGGCTTTAATAAATGGGGTATGACTTCGGCATTAGTATCGGCAAAACTGCTTTGTGATTTAATAACAGGCAAAGAAAATTGTTATAAAGAGATTTTTTTACCTACAAGAACAATTTTGCGTCCGCAATTAGCAATAAACGGTGCCGAAAGCGTAATAAATCTTTTAACGCCCACTAAACCGCGTTGCCCGCATTTAGGGTGTGCTTTAAAGTATAACAAGGCAGAGCATTCATGGGACTGCCCCTGCCACGGCTCGCGCTTTTCTAAAAGCGGAAAACTGCTTAATAACCCTGCTACTGACGATAAAAAGCTATAAATAAAAGGACTTCTTATGAAGTCCTTTTAAAGTTATTTGTTTCTAGATTTAATCCAATTGCGCGGTGAGAATAAAAGTATAAGCGGATAAATTTCAAGTCTGCCGAGTAGCATAGCAACCGACAAAACCATTTTCGAAAGATATGAAAAAATATCGTAGTTACCCATTGGTCCTACTTTAGAAAGACCGGGGCCTACATTATTAAAGCAAGCCGCAACAGCGGATATGTTAGTTTCAAAATCAAACGGCTCAAAAAGGAGTACAAACAGTATTACCGTAAAGCAAACAAAATATATCGCAAAGTAAACTAAAACTCCGTTTAATGTTTCGCTTTCTACTTTTTTACCCTCAAAGCGCACCGCCTCAGCACCGCGCGGATGTATCATATGCCGAAGATTCGCAGAAATACGCTTAAACAGCAATACAATTCTCGAAACCTTGATACCGCCCGCAGTAGATCCTGCACAAGCACCGATGAACATAAGGATAAAAAGTATTCCCTTTGAAAGACCGGGCCACAAATTAAAATCGGTTGTGGCATAACCTGTTGTGGTAATAATAGACGCCACCTGAAAAGCCGATTGCCGTACTGTTTCCCAAAAACCATCAAATAAATTATGGATATTGTATGTTACAAGCGCTACTGCTGCTATAACTATACCAACATAGCACCAAAGCTCCTCACTTTTAAATGCAGTACGAAGCTTGCCCGCAATTATAAGATAATAAATATTGAAGTTTATACCGAAAATCAGCATAAACACCGTGATAACCCACTGTAAATATGGGCTGTAAGAAGCTATACTGTCACCCTTAACACCGAAGCCGCCCGTACCCGCAGTACCAAAAGAATGTACAAGTGATTCAAAAAGACTCATTCCGCCTGCAAACAGCAGTATAACCTCTAACAATGTAAGGATGATATAAATTAGATATAAAATTTTAGCGGTACTTTTAAGCTTTGGCACAAGCTTACCTACTATCGGTCCTGGCATTTCGGCACGGATAATATGAATAGAGCGTCCCGAATCGGTAGGAACAATAGCCATAACAAGCACAAGTATTCCCATACCGCCTATCCAGTGAGTAAAGCTACGCCAAAATAAAAGCCCTTTTGACATCCCTTCAATTTCGGTGCCACCCAAAATGGTAGCACCCGTTGTAGTGAAGCCACTCACCGTTTCAAAAAAAGCATCCACAAAATTAGGAATTGCACCGCTTATAACAAAGGGAAGCGCCCCAACAACCGATAAGGTCATCCACGATAATGCTACTATTACAAAACCTTCCTTTGCGAAAAAAGTTTTGTCTTTAGGTTTATTTAATAAAGTAAGTAAAAAACCAAGCAGTAATGCTAGGGCAATCGTTATAACAAATGTTATTGCGCTTTTTTCACGGTATATAACAGAGCATATAAGCGGTAATAACATCAGCACAGCTTCAACCTTTAAAATTTGACCGAGCATATAAAAAATGATTCTACGATTCATAAATTATCACCCTTTGATGTCCGATAAATTATTTATTCGCTGATTTGCCGCCAAAACAACCACCTTATCCCCTGCAAGAAGCATATCCTCACCTGAGGGAATGATAGTTTTTCTATCACGTATAATACCCGCGATAAGTATATTAGACTTCATTTTGAGTTCTTTGAATGGAACTCCCAAGAAATCCAAACCTTCTTTAACAATAAATTCAAGCGCTTCAACCTTATCGTCCATAAGCCTATAAAGAGTTTCCACACTGCTATCTTGCGAATTTTCAAGCGCACGAACATATTTTAATATAACATCCGAAACTATTTTCTTAGGTGTTATTATTGTATCAAGGCCCCAACTGTCTGCCATAGGCACAAGTACACTTCTGTTGATTTTAGTAATAACCTTTGGAACTCCTTTGTTCTGAGCATAAGCCGACATCAATATGTTTTGCTCATCCATACCCGTAAGTGACACAAGGGCATCAATTACGCCAACGCCCTCTTCTATCAAAACCTCTTGGTTGGTACCATCACCGTTAACTACTACTGCCTTCGGGAAGGCTTCGCAAAGCTTCGCGCAAACCTCTGAGCTTTTCTCAATTATAATTACCAAATTATTGAGACTTGAAAGCTGCTTTGCTAAATAATATGCCGTACTGCCTCCACCCAATATCATAATTTTTTTAGCAGGATTTTGTTGTACACCCATTTCTCTCATTAACTTCAGAATCTCGGTTGGAGTGGCGCAGATACCTATCTTGTCACCGCTTTTAAGCACAAAATTACCATCAGGAATATATGCATTTTCTCCACGCTGTACAGCACAAATTAAATACTTTGATTTATACTTACCTCGCAAATCGCTTATCTTTAAATTATCTAAAGCAGAATCTGCTTTTAATTTAAGCTCTATCATCTCAAAATTACGCACGCTAAAGGTTTCCACATTAACAGCCGACGGAAGCTGCAGGATATTAAAAATTTCACGTGCTGCCATAAGTTCGGGATTTACTGTAAAGGAAATTTCTAATTGTTGCTTCATAAAAGCAAGGCTTTTGTCATTATATTCGGGATTACGAATACGGGCAATTGTATGGGCAGCACCCAGCTTTTTTGCCAAAAAGCAGGTTAGCATATTAAGCTCGTCCGAGTTTGTAAAAGATGCCACCAACTGAGCATCGGAAACGCCTGCCTCTTGCAATACATCGCTATCGGTACCGTTACCGCAAACACCCATTACATCATAAATATTCGTTAGTTCGGTTATAACATCGGGATTAGTATCTATAGCTACAATATCATGCCCTTCATTAGCTAAGTTTTTAAGAATCGTTCGTCCTATTTTTCCGCAACCACTAATAATTATTTTCATATAAAGCGTCCTTCACCTTAAAATATAAACATATATAATTTTATTTTAACACTTTATCTTCAATATTACAATATTTTTTTATAATGTTGAAATTACCAAAAAACTGTAGTATAATTATTCTAGTTTTTTAAGTTAGGTGATCAAATGAAGCGGAAAATACTTTCCCATATACAGATTATCGCTTTAGGGTATTTTTGTATAGCTATAATTGGCACATTGCTGCTTATGCTCCCCTTTGCAACCCGCAGTGGTGACTCTGCTCCCTTTTGTACTGCATTGTTCACCTCAGTGTCGGCTTCTTGCGTTACGGGGCTTGTTCTACAAAACACTGTAACCTATTGGTCAGTTTTCGGTCAAATTGTAATTTTAGGGCTTATTCAGCTGGGCGGTCTCGGATATATGACCATTGCTACAGTTTTCTACAGACTTATTATTCGTAGAAAAGGACTTCGCGAGAAGGTGATTATGGCAGAAAGCATAAATACCACCCGTATGAATAATTTTTCTAACCTCATTAAAAAAATCTTTTGGGGCACGCTTATTGTCGAAACATTGGGTGCCGTGCTTTTATCTATCCGCTTTATTCCGCTTTTTGGATTTTTAAAAGGTGTATATTATAGCGTTTTCCATTCCGTTTCGGCATTTTGTAATGCAGGGTTTGACCTACTTGGAAAGCCCACACCATTCAACTCTCTTGTCAGTTTTAATAACGACCCATTGGTAATACTTGTAATTTCAGCACTTATTATTATAGGCGGCTTAGGCTTTCTTGTTTGGGATGACATTACTGTGAAGCGCTTCCGCTTTAAAAGGCTTAATTTACACAGCAAAATTGTAATGACAGTTACCGCCATACTTTTATTACTCAGCACCTGCTTATTCTTTATTTTTGAACATAATAAGTTATTTGATGATATGTCATTAGGCGGAAAGCTTTTAAACAGCTTTTTCAGCGCCGTAACTCCCAGAACGGCAGGCTTTAACAGCGTTGATATTGCCTCCCTTTCAGAAGCATCAAAGCTTTTAACAATTTTCCTTATGTTCATAGGCGGCAGTTCAAGCTCAACTGCAGGTGGTATAAAAACCACATCACTTTTTGTTATGCTTGCCTTTGTTTTCTCTTCAATACGCGGCAGGGACGGTATCACCGCATTTGGCAAAAGCATCAAAAATGAATTTTTAAATAAGGCTTTGCTTATTACCTTTATCAATCTATCGCTTGCTTTGGGCGGTGCATTTATAATTTGTGCAACCGAGCCTGTAAGCCTTAGCAGCGCTTTAATCGAAACCTTTTCAGCCATAAGCACCGTAGGTCTTACTGCTGGTATTACAACTTCACTCAGCTCAATCTCACAAATAGTATTAATTCTGCTTATGTACTGCGGCAGAGTAGGAAGTGTCTCTTTTGCGGCAGCTTTATTTGAGAAGAAACATTCTGCACCTATCAACTACCCCGCTGAAACAATTACTGTAGGTTAATTTGTATAAAGGAGTTTTATTATGAAATCTTTTTTAATTATAGGTATGGGCTCGCTTGGCAATCACCTTTGCGATGAGCTTAGTAAAAACAACTGTGAAATAATGCTTGCAGATATAAACTCTGCAAAGGTTGAAAATATCAACTCAGCGGTTGTTACCTCACGCGTATGCGACTGTACCAAACGCAGCGTGCTTGAAAGCCTTGGTGTAGAGGATTTTGATGTTTGCTTCGTTTGTATAGAGGACTACTTCCAAGCTTGCCTTGAAATAACCGATTTACTCAAAGAAATGGGCGCCAAGAAAATTTACAGTACCGCTAACCGACAAATTGAAGAAAAATTCTTACTGAGAAGCGGTGCCGACTGTATTATTTACCCCGAAAGAGACATCTGCCGTAAAATTGCGGGTATAGAGTGTGCGCAGCATGTTTTTGATTATATAAACATTGCCGATGATTACTCTATTTTTGAAATAGAACCACTTAAAAAATGGTTGGGTAAAACTGTTATGGAGCTAGACTTCCGTAACAGATACAACCTAAACATTATCGCCTGCAAAAAAGACGGCAAGGTTATTCCATTCTTAAATGCCGACTATGTATTTACCGAAGGTGAGCATTTACTCGTTCTAGGTAACAGTAAAGAGATTGAAAAAATAGTAAAATAAATAATTTAAAAGCATAATGCAGAAATTTCTGCATTATGCTTTTTTTAATCAAAAAAATCTTTTAATTTATCCATAAAAGTCTTTTTCTTATTATAGTTTTTATCGTCCATAAGGTCTTCAAACTCTTGAAGTTTTCCTTTTTGGGCACGCGACAGGTCCTTGGGTACTTCAACCGTAATTTTTACATACTGGTCACCTTTACCCGAATAGTTAAGCCTTTGAATACCCTTACCCTTTAATTTGAACTCGTCACCTGGTTGGGTGCCTTCATGAATGGTAAATTTAACCTTACCGTCTAATGTAGGAACAGTAATTTCATCACCCAAAGCCGCCTGTGTAAAGGTAATGGGTATCTCGCAGTAAACATCGTAGCCGTCACGCACAAAAATCGGGTGCGGACGCACACTTACATTGATGCGAAGGTCACCGCTTGGACCGCCGTTTATACCGCTGTCTCCGCCACCGCGTACATTTATTACCTGACCATCATCAATACCTGCAGGAATTTCAACCGTCTTTTCTACAGTATGTCGTATTCTACCCTTACCGTTACAGGTATCACAGGGTTTTTCAATAATTTTACCGCTTCCATGGCATTGATTACAAACCTGTTGGGTTTGAATAACACCAAACGGTGTTCGCTGTGTAGCCGCAACCTGACCGCTTCCGTGACAAATAGGGCAGGTTTTAACGGTAGTACCCTTTTTGGCTCCTGTGCCCGAACAATCGGGACAAGAATCGATTTTAGTAACCTTTATGTTCTTTTTGCAACCCTTTGCAGCCTCTTCAAAGGAAATAACCACCGAAGCCGCAGTATCATTACCGCGTCTTGGGGCATTGGGGTTAGAGCGTCTTCCGCCACCGCCGAAACCGCCGCCAAAGAATGAACTGAAAATATCACCCAAATCGCCAAAATCCCCGATCCGCCGCCAAATCCGCCACCGTAGCCACCGCCACCTGCGCCGAAGTTAGGGTCTACACCTGCGTGACCAAATTGGTCATAGCGGGCACGTTTATCCTTATCGGATAAAACTTCGTAGGCTTCATTAACTTCTTTAAAGGCTTTTTCGGCCTTTTCGTCCCCTGGATTTAAGTCTGGATGGTACTTTTTAGCCGCTTTTCTATAGGCTTTTTTTAATTCGTCATCAGATGCAGATTTATCTACACCCAAAACTTCATAATAATCTCTTTTATCAGCCAAAGTAATTCTCCTATAAAACATCGCCTGTTACTCCAGGCGATGTTTAAAGTAATAAGTAAGAAGTAATAGTGAATAAGTTATGTGTTTGGCAATGCGAAACAATATATATTTTGTCCGCATGCGGACACCTTACCTTTTCACTATTACCTATTCCCTAACAAATAATTCTCGCTGGAATTATTTGTCTTCTACATCAGTGTAATCTGCTTCGTAAACATTGGGGTCAGCGTTTTCGCTACCGGGTTGTGCATTAGCATCTGCACCCTGCGGATTAGCTGCCTTATAAAGCTTTTCGCTTACAGCAAAGATTTCTTTCTGTAAATCTTCTTGCTTAGCCTTAATAGCTTCAATGTCTTCACCCTTTAAAGCTTCTTTCAAAGCTTCCTTAGCAGCTTCAATCTTACCCTTTTCTTCTTCGGTAATCTTGTCGCCAAGGTCGGTAAGAGTCTTTTCGGTGGTGTAAATCATCTGGTCAGCCGCATTTCTGATATCAACTGCTTCACGGCGCTTTTTATCTTCAGCAGCATATTCTTCTGCTTCCTTAACTGCCTTATCAATATCGTCTTTAGACATATTGGTATTAGAAGTAATAGTAATATCGTTTTCCTTACCTGTACCTAAATCCTTAGCAGATACGTGAACAATACCGTTAGCATCAATATCAAAGGTAACCTCAATCTGCGGTACACCGCGAGGAGCAGAAGCGATACCGTCAAGGTGGAACACACCTAATGTTTTGTTATCGCGTGCAAATTCACGTTCACCCTGGAGTACGTGTACTTCAACAGATGTCTGACCGTCAGCCGCGGTAGAGAAGATTTGGCTCTTCTTAGCAGGAATGGTTGTATTTCTGTCAATAATCTTTGTAGAAACGCCACCCATAGTTTCAATACCTAATGAAAGTGGAGTTACGTCCAAGAGAAGCAAGCCCTTAACATCGCCGCCTAAAACACCACCTTGTAAGGAAGCACCAAGTGCTACGCATTCATCAGGGTTAATGCCCTTGAAAGGTTCTTTACCGATAAAGTTTTTAACTGCTTCTTGAACAGCAGGGATTCTTGAAGAACCGCCAACCATCAATACCTTATTGATTTCACTCTTATCAAGACCCGAGTCAGCAATAGCCTGACGAACGGGAGCCATAGTAGCTTCTACTAAATCGGCAGTAAGCTCGTTGAACTTAGCGCGTGTTAATGTGGTTTCAAAGTGCTTAGGACCGGTAGAATCTGCTGTAATGAAAGGAAGATTGATGTCTGTAGTGCTCATACCCGAAAGGTCGATTTTAGCCTTCTCAGCAGCTTCCTTAACGCGTTGCATAGCCATTTTATCGCCCGACAAATCAATACCCTGCTCTGCTTTAAAGGTAGCTACAATATAGTCCATAACGCGCTTATCAAAGTCGTCACCGCCAAGCTTGTTGTTACCTGCAGTAGCAAGAACTTCCTGAACGCCGTCGCCCATTTCAATGATAGATACGTCAAAGGTACCACCGCCAAGGTCATATACCATAACCTTTTGGTCATCTTCCTTATCAATACTGTACGCTAAAGCAGCAGCAGTAGGCTCATTTATAATTCTCTTAACGTCTAAGCCTGCAATTTTACCTGCGTCCTTGGTAGCTTGACGCTGAGCATCGGTAAAGTAAGCAGGAACAGTAATAACTGCTTCTGTAACAGTAGTGCCGAGATATGCCTCTGCATCGGCCTTAAGCTTTTGTAAAATAATAGCCGAAATTTCTTGTGGGGTGTACTTTTTGCCGTCAATTTCAACGGTGTTAGAAGTACCCATATCACGCTTAATAGAGCTAATAGTTCTATCTGGATTAGTAATAGCCTGACGCTTTGCAACCTGACCTACCATTCTTTCGCCTGTCTTAGAAAAAGCAACAACAGACGGTGTTGTTCTTCCTCCTTCAGCATTAGCAATTACTACAGGCTCGCCGCCTTCCATAACTGCTACGCAAGAGTTAGTTGTACCTAAGTCAATACCAATAATTTTTCCCATTTTTCATTTCTCCTTAATATAAATAAATATTTTAATTAGCAACCTTAACCATAGCGGCACGGATAACCGTATCCCCTATTTTATAGCCCTTTTGTAAAACATCGGCAATAACATTTTCGCCTAATGCTTCATCATCCACATGCATTACTGCTTCGTGAAGTTCGGGGTCGAAAGTATCCCCAACCTTTGCAATTTCAACTATACCAAGATCAGCGGTAATACCTTCAAACTGTTTTACTATCATCTCTATACCTTTAATATAGTCGGGCGTATCCTTTTCTACCTGTGCTGAACGGTCTATATTATCAAGTATAGGTAAAAGCTGTTTAATTAGCCCTGCTTTAGCAAATTCAGCAACGTTTAACTTTTCGCGCTCAGTGCGTTTTTTGTAGTTATCAAACTCAGCAGCGGTGCGTAAAAGTAAATCACTCTTTTCGGAAACCTCTGCTTTTAACGCTTCAATCTCTAAATCCTTTTTGCTTTTCTTTTTCTCAGCCTTTGGTTTTTCTTGTGGGGTATCATTTACCTTTGTTTCTTCCACAAAAATCAATCCTCCATATCCTTTTGTGCGGCAGTTATAACCTCTGATAGCTTATCTGCCGTATATTCTATAGTAGGTATAAGTTGCTCATAAGAAAGCCTGTTAGGACCTATTAAAGCAATATACCCCTTATATTTATCACTAGTAAACTTAGCGGCTATCAATGTATCGCTTTGAAACTCGTTATATCCTGTATCTTTACCGAATACTACACCGTTACCCATACATTCAAATAAAGAAATAATAGGGTCACGCCGCTCAACCAAGGAAATTATGCGTTTGGCTTTTTCTTCATTGCCGCATATATTATAAAGTCTTGACACACCGCTTAAATCTACTGCGGTATTTTCAATTTCGTTTGCGGTATCAAATAAAGCTGTAAACAACGGCATAAGATTAAATGCATCAAGCCCCACGGAAGCAACAATGCTTTGCATATAACCCGTACATAAATCCTTTAAAAGCTTACCCTTAATTTTGGTATCTACAAGCCTTTTAAATTTTTCTAGTAGCTCAGGTGTAAAATCATCTGAAAGACGGAAAATACGGTTTCTCGTTCTAGAATCACTCATAACCACTAAAAGCATTACGGTGTTATGGGTTATGTTTAAAAGCTCAACCTTTCTAACTGTTGCCGTATCAGGAGTAAGCACACAGGCAATAACCGGCAAATGTGTTAAATCCGAAAGTATCCCCCCCGCTTTTGCTGGTATCTTTTCAGGTAATTCGGTTATACGCTGAAAGCTTTCGTCAATAAAGTGTTTATGCTCGGGTAAAATCTCGTTTTTAACCATAAGGTTATTTACATAAAGCTTTAATCCATCACTTGTAGGAATACGCCCTGCAGAAGTATGCGGTTGCTCTAAAAGCCCCATACTCGAAAGCTCGTTCATTTCATTACGAAGCGTTGCGGAAGACGGTGCATTCTCAATAAGACCTGTTAAAAACTTTGAGCCAATAGGCTCGCCCGTTTCGATATAAGCCTTTACAATTGCCTTTAAAACCGCTTGTTTTCTGGGAGTTAACTCTATTTTTGTCACCCCGTTTCATTTTTAGCACTCTAACGTTTCGAGTGCTAACGATTATTATTATATACCAAATTTTTCATTTGTCAATAGTTTTTTGAAAAATTCTTTGACTTTCTCTGACTATTAACAAACAGTTCATATTATGTACATAAAATAAACCCCGAAAAAATCGGGGTTTAAAAGTAAATTATATTATTTTCCTACACAGAATTTTCTAAATATTTCATCAGTTACTTCGTTAGTGACACGCTTACCTGTAAGTTCAAACAATGCTGCAAGTGCATCGTCCACACAAACACCTACAGCATCCATAGTCTGTCCCGATTGCAAGGCGTTTATGGCTTCATTCACACCGTCAAGCGCCCTTTCGGTGCAGGCGCGTTGCCGCTCACTAATAAGCACCACAGTATCGGGATTAAGGCTATTGGTACCCGAAATTTCGGCAATCTCTTTAGAAAGTTCTTCGTAGCCTGTATTATTCTTAGCCGAAATCGTAACTACTCGCATTCCGTAAAACGCGGTCATATCAATATTGCTTTCAAGGTCGGTTTTATTCACAACAACTATCGTATTCTTACCCTTAACCGTTTCTAACAATTTAAGGTCGTCACTATCAAGCGGCATTGTACTGTCAAAAACCGCAAGCACCAATTCCGCCTTGTCAATTCTGTCAATAGCACGGTTTACACCTATGCTTTCAACGGTATCCTGCGTTTCGTGAATACCCGCCGTATCAGCAAGGCGAAGGGTTATATCACCCACCGTTACGGTATCTTCAATAATATCGCGTGTAGTACCTGCAACCTCGGTAACAATTGAGCGCTCAGCACCGCTTAACATATTCATTAAAGTGGATTTACCAACATTTGGTTTACCTACTATTACAGTTTCAATGCCTTCTCGCAAAATTCTGCCAGCATCGTAAGTGGAAAGCATTTTTTCGATTTGTGTTTTTGCGTTTTGTAACATCTTTAAAAAATTATCGTAGTTAAGACCTTCAATATCTTCGTCAGGATAATCAGAATATGCCGCAATAGAAGCATCAGCAGAAACTAAATCAGCTTCAATTCCGTCAATTTTCTCAGAAACCTTACCTATATGAGCCGCACGCGAAAGCCTGAGCTCAGCTTCACTGTTAGCGCTTATAAGCCCCATAACGCTTTCGGCTTTGGTTAAATCAAGCTTACCGTTTAAAAAGGCGCGTTTGGTAAATTCACCCGGTTCTGCCATAAAAGCACCGTTTTGCAAAATAACACGCAAAGCAGATTTTAGCATAAGACGTCCACCGTGGATAGAAATTTCCACAACATCTTCACCTGTGTAGCTCTTAGGAGAACGAAAAACAAGCGCAACGCCGTCATCTATTATTCTGTCTCCATCAATTATCTCACCGTAAGCAGCAGTATATCCTAACTTTTCGCAAAGATTTTCACCCGAAAAGGAACGAAAAACCTTGTCCGCCACCTTTAGTGCATCATCACCTGAAATTCTAATAACTCCTATCGAGCCTTCACCTAAAGGTGTTGCTATAGCAGCTATTGTGCGCTCGCTCATTCTTTATCTCCTAACTTAAAATTTAGTCTGTGAAACCACACTACGCGTTAATGCTAATTTCCAAATACCATTAGTACCCTTATGAAGATTATTTTTTGTTTTATACGGTAAATCTTCTACTTCAAGCTCTTCCAAGCGGTCGAGCTCGCCGTTTAAATATCTTTCTATACGCTTTTTACTATCCTTAAGTCGTAAAAGCTGCCCGCCTATGCGAAGCTCTTGAACATCGTAACCAAACGGCTTGTTTGTTTTATGCCATTGATACTCAAAAGCGTCATTAAAGCTTTCTAAAGCATCAATAGCGCATGGGATAATTTCCTCACAAATGTTTTCAAGGGTAGCTTTATCACCTTTTTTGTAAGCTTCCTTAAGGTTTACAGGCAACTCGGCTTTGAAAATCAAAAACTGTGCCATTCTTCTTTGGGTTTCCATTAAATAATCATACTGACCCAAATTTGCACCATTTAAAATTTCAAGGTCTTTTATATATTTCTCAGTAAGACTATACTGCTTAATATCATCATTCATAAGACCTACCATAATATCGTTATAGAAAACACTTTTCTCAAGCGCAGATGGGCAAATACCGGTATAATCGGCGTCCGAGTGAAGAATTGATATAGTATCAAGCTTCATAAAATCGTTATAATCGGCACCGATAAGTTCCATAAAACGCTTTTCTGTATCAGCATCATTACCGTATAACTGTTCCACAGTACGAACAATTGAGGGTAAAACAGCGTGAATAGGACATTCAGCTCCATCATCACCAAAGATAGAAATTTTAATATATTTTACGCCTTTCTTTATAGCAACGTCAACCGCAGTAGGAGTTACATAATTTGAATAGAAGTTTTTTGGAGTAAAACCCCACCAGTTCCAAGCACCTGCAATATAAAGCACATCCTTACCTGTATCAATATGGGTTTGCATCATATTTTCGGTCATTGCTCGGTCTTCGGGATAATGATAGTAATCCCAATAAGCAATAATCACATCTTCGGGGAAATCTTCTATCATATCGGGTGTAATTTTATTTTCAGCCGACCAATAACAGCCGTAACGAAGACTCATAAGCAAATCGGTATCAGCAATAGTTCTAAAACCATATTTTTTACAAATTCCACTAACACGCTTAAGATGTTTAAGGAAAAGCTTTACGGTATCGGGCTGACCGAATTTATCCATATATTTTCCGCGTCCCATAAGGGTAGCCTCGTCCATACCTGCACTTATAATCTTAGCATTAGGCAGCGAGTTTCTTATAGCGCGAATCTCAGCTTCGATAAACTCATAAACTTTTTCATTATCAACCATTAAAATATCATCAATATCCCATAAAGGCTCAAAACAATCCCAACCCTTTAGGGCGTTTAAGTGGCCCAATGTTTGAATAATAGGAGTAATTTCAATACCGAAGCTATTTGCATAACTTTCGATTTCTTGTAATTCCTTATGAGAATATCTGCCGCGTTGATGTCCAAAATAAGGATATTCAGGAATTGTATAAACATCTTCCATATATAAATACAATCCATTAAGACCCATAGCCGCACTTAAAACTATCCAGTCCTTAACCGCAGCTACTGTCATAACAGCATTACGGCTAAGGTCAAGCGAGGTTGCCCTAAAAGGAATCAAACACTTTTGCTCAATTTTGCAATCTTCTTTTACAACACGGTCAACAAATGAAAGGCCGCGAAAAACTTCACAAAGTTCAGTGTATTCTACAACTACCTTCTCGTCATCTTTATAAACTCGAAAACAGTCGCTCTCACAAAATTCAATTTCGCCTTGGAATTTTAGGTTTAATTTTTTCGCAACCGCCTCAATTTGCAATAGCTTTTCGTTTTCAATACCCATAATTTTCTCCTTAGTTACCGGAAATTTTACTACGCGTGAACGATATTCTCCAACTTGGCGAACCACGGAAACCACAAGCACCCATATCGAACTCTAAATCTTCTTCTTCAAGCTCTTCCATACGGTCGATTTCACCGTTTGCATAGCTTAAAATTCGCTCTGCCGAATCCTTAAGGCGTAAAAGCTGTCCGCCTATACGCATTTGCTGAACGTCAAAGCCATAAGGCTTATAATATTTATGCCATTGCTTATTAAATATGGCTTCAAATTCTTCCAAAGCTTTGATAGCGGCAGGAATAACATTTTCACCAAGATTTCTAAGCTCAGCTTTATCGCCGTCTTTATATGCCTTTTTAATATCAATCGACAAATGCCAATTCATATCAAGGAAGTCACCGCATTTTGCCTGTGTTTCAAACAAAATCCCGTAACGCTTACTGTCAACAGTTCTCAAAGTTTCAGCATCGCGGGCATACCTACCGTCAAGGTCAAACTTCTTAAAGTTTGCATTTACAATGCCAATCATTGGATCATTGTAAAGCGCACTTCTTTCAAGGGTTGACGGACAACGACGGTCAAAGTCAAGCTCGTCACCCAAGCGTCCAAGCGCATCAATCTTCATAAAGTCGTCATAGCTAATACCTAAAACTTCTTTGCTTCTTTTGTTAAGCTCGGCAATATCGGTTTTATCGTAAAGCCATTCGGCAGTATTTAAAATAGCAGGTAAAACGTTCATTATCGGACATTCGCCACCGTCATCACCAAAGGTGAAATCCAATACAGCGTCTATACCGTATTTTAGGGCGTATTCGCATGCATTAGGTGTTACGTGGTTAGAGTAGTAGTTCTTAGGGGTAATACCATGCCAACTCCAAGCGCCACAGCAATACCAGGTTTCGATACCTGACTCAGCGTGAATTTTACACATATTATCAATAATGTCGCTTTCTTCTGGGAGATAGTAATAATCCCAATATTCAAAGCCCAAATTCTTGGGTAACATATCAATAATTTCTTTAGAAATTGTGGCATCCTTCGACCAATAACCACCGCAAGTAAAGTGTATAAGTATATCACTTGGAATGAATGGCTTAAAGCCGTATTTGGTACAAATATCGCAAACTTTAGTTAGGTGACGAATGAATAAATCCACCTTATCAACATGACCGTGTAGGTCAAGATATCTACCCCTACCCATACTATAAGCTTCGTCCATACCAATAAACAAAACATTATAATCCAAGATTTCGCGCATTGCTTTAATTTCATTTTCAATAAACTCGTATGTTTTAGGTTCGTCAGCCAAAAGTATACCGGGCTCGTCCCACATACCACCAAAACAAGGCCAATCGCTTATAACCTTTAAATGACCGAGTGTTTGAATATGTAAAGAAAGTTCAAGGCCGAAAAGCTTTGCAAATTCTACAAACTCTTTATATTCTTCCCTTGTATATGCGCCGCGCTTGTGACCAAAATATGGATATTCGGGCATTGTAAAGATATCTTCTACGTATAAAAGTATCATATTATAACCCATAGCGGCGGTGTTTATAATGTGTTCCTTAACTGATGGAACGTTTAATACACCATTACGGCAAGAGTCAATCATAGTACCGCGAATAGAAACCTTCGCCTTTTGCTCAATGTTTTCGCCGGCAACTACACGCTCAACAAAAGAAAAGCCACGGTAAACCTCACAAAGCTCACTATATTCTACAACGATTTTTTCGTTCTCTTTGTAAACACGAAGACAGTCGCTCTCTTTGAATTCAATTTCGCCATCAAATTTGATTTCAAGCTGTGCTTTTTCGAGTTCTAACGCTTCAATATACTTTTTTTCTAAACCAATAATTTTCATTTTCTTTTCTCCTTTTTAGTAAAATTGTGCTTGGTTTAACATTTTACCTTTATCCTAAAACTTTTAAGATATAGGTAGCAATAGTTTTTGTAAATTCAACAAGCTTATCGCACTCAATAAACTCGTTAGGCTGATGTGCGCCGCCTTCTTTTTCAAAGCCACGACCTTGACCAAAAGCAAACGCCTTACTGCTACCATGTTTCGAGATAACCGATAAATCTGAAAGACAGGAACCGCAAATATTAGGTTCTTTACCTGTAACTTCCTTTGCGCTTTGTTGCATTAATAAAACATCTTCGCTATCGGGCTCACACCATACATAGTGGAAAAATCTTGTTTGCATTTTAAAACCGTCACCAATTATACCCAATGGCAAAAGCCTTTCGGCAATTTCCTTATGAAGTGCATCAAACTCCTGGAAAATTTCTTCCTTTTGTTTATCGGTATAAAATACAAAGTGTACTTCGCCACGGTCTAAATCCATACCGTTATTACCGGCTTTTACGCCCATATAACGTACCGAAGTTTTTGGAATAATTGTTCCTTTATAAAAGCGATTATTTTCAAGCTCTTCATAGCGGTTTTTAGCAAACTTTTCCATACACTCAATCACAACAGGTATTGCTAAAGCCGCTTTTTTAGCGCTGTCAACAGGTCGGTCAACATGGAAGAAATATTTAACTTCACCACCGCCTGAGCCACAATGCCAAATTTCATCTTCCTTACAGTCCATACTAACAATACGGTTACAAGGGTACTTCATAACCGCAGCCATAGCTCCGTGAGAACCGCCGTATTCTTCATCTGAATAAGCCGCAAACAAAAGATTCTTTTTAGGGGTAAAGCCTTGTTCTTTTAAAAGCTTCATAATAAAAATCGCAGCCGCTAAACCGTATTTATCATCACTGGAACCACGGCCATAAACTCTGCCGTCGCTAATTTCACCTGAAAGCGGGTCTTTTTCCCAATTAACAAGGTCGCCTATTCCCACTGTATCAGTATGCGACATAATCATAACTTCGTCTATATCTTCCTCACCCTTATAGCGAGCGACGGTATTATAACGGTTTTCAAGGCTTCGACCATCTAAATAATCGTAATGCTCCGAAAAGCCTTCAAGCTCTAACGGACTGTACATATCACATTCAAAACCTAAATCCTTACACATATTATATATGTACTTAGCGCACTCAGCCTCGTTACCGTGACTACCAAAACTTTCTGAATTAATTTTAACCAAATCGGAAAGTAGTGTGAAAAGTTCTTCCTTGCGTTCTTCAATTAATTTACAAAATTCTTTTGCTTGCATAACAACAATCTCCTTTTAAAAAGTTATATCAAATACCAAATATCGCGCAAATCATTGGTATTGTTGCAAGGGATGCAACGGTAGAAAAAATTGAAAGCGCCGCACCCGTTTCGCAGTCTTCCCCAACAAGTTTTGGGAAAACCACCGTATTAAGTCCACACGGCATACAATAAAACAATACCGAAATTTTAACAATAGTATCAGAAGCAAATAAACTTAAAACCCCACCTAAGCCAAGCGGAATAACTATAAGCCTTAATAATAAAGCAGGGTATATTTTCCATTTTAACGCCATTTTCTTTAAATTAAAATCGGATAATACAATACCCGTCATTAACATCGCCATAGGTCCCATACATCCACTTGCGGTTTTTACTATATTAGCAAAAACATCCGGCACAGGAATTTCCAAAATACCAAAAAACATTCCTATAGCTATTGTAACAGTTGGTGGATTCAAAAGCTTTTTTACCGAAAAACCGCGTTTTGTAAGCTTGGCAAAAGCCACCAGATAAATATAAAGTGAATTCGGTATGGCATAGGTCATAAAATCAAGCAGCATAGCCTGTCCGCCAATACCTTCAACCAAAGGGTAACCCATATAACCCGAATTAGGTATTGCTATTGAATATTCATAAACGTCTCTTTCATATTTTACTTTTGAAAATAACTTTGCAGCCAAAAATGCAATAAAGTTAATCACAAGTAAAGAAAGGGCAGCAAAAATGATAATAGTGTAATTTTTAAATATGTAATCCCTATTAAAATTTAAAGCAAAGGTTTTAAAAATATTAGCCGGCAAAAAAACGCAAACAATTATTTTGGACAGCGTATCGGCATGTGAAGCGTTTATAAGCTTACTTTTAGCCAATGCAAAACCTAAAGAAACAAAAAACAAAAGTGCAAATACTTGCGAAAATACCACCACGTACACCTCCATACAAGCTTAGTATAACATATTAATTAATATATGTATAGCACAATAATGCTCGAAATTAGTAAAAATGTGGTATTATTGCAATAAAAAAAGAGATGTGACCATAGTCACATCTCTTTGTGTTGGCATCTACCTATTTTCCCGGGCAGCCTCCCGCCAAGTATCTTCGGCGCAAGCGAGCTTAACTTCCGTGTTCGGTATGGGAACGGGTGGACCCTCGCCGCAATCAACACCAACTTTTTGTTTGTCACCCGTAGGCGACTTTGATATATTACCACAACCCATTCCATTTGTCAAGCATTATTTTTAAAAAAATCAAAAAAATCTTTTTTTGTTAATTTTGTGACAAAAAAATTAAAATATCTGCAAATTCGGTATTTACAAACCGAATTAAAAGTGATAATATATATAATGTATGAGCATTTAACTCATTAAATTATCTTTAGGAGGAATTTTAGTGTCCAGAAAATTCAAAACTATGGACGGTAATAACGCTGCTGCTTACGTGTCTTACGCGTTTACAGAAGTTGCAGGTATTTATCCTATTACCCCGTCCAGCCCTATGGCAGACTATGTTGACCAATGGTCCGCTCAAGGCGTTAAAAACATTTTCGGTACAACCGTAAATGTTGCCGAAATGCAATCTGAAGCGGGCGCTGCAGGTACCGTACACGGTTCTCTTGCTGCAGGTGCTTTAACCACCACCTATACTGCTTCTCAAGGTCTCTTGCTCATGATTCCGAATATGTACAAAATCGCCGGTGAGCTTCTCCCCTGCGTTTTTCACGTATCGGCTCGTTGTGTAGCATCACATGCTCTTAACATTTTCGGCGACCATTCAGACGTTTACGCTTGCCGTCAAACAGGTTTTGCAATGCTTGCTGAAACAAATACACAAGAAGTTATGGACTTAGGCGCAGTTGCTCACTTAGCAGCTATCGAGGGTCGTGTTCCTTTCATCAACTTCTTCGACGGTTTCCGTACTTCTCACGAAATCCAAAAGGTTGCTGCTTGGGATTATGAAGACCTTAAAGAAATGTGCGATATGGATGCAGTTGACGCATTCCGCAAGCGTGCTTTGAATCCTGAGCGTCCTGTTATGCGTGGTTCACACGAAAACGGCGACATCTTCTTCCAGCACCGTGAGGCTTGCAACAAGTACTATGATGCTTGCCCTGCTATTGTTGAAAAGTATATGGACAAGGTTAATGCCAAGCTTGGCACCGATTATAAGCTCTTCAACTACTATGGCGCACCTGATGCTGAAAAGATTATCATCGCTATGGGCTCTATCTGCGACGTTGCAGAAGAAGTTATCGACTATTTAGTAGCCGCAGGTGAAAAGGTAGGTCTTGTAAAGGTTCGTCTTTACCGTCCTTTCTCTGCTGCTAAGTTAGTAGAAGCTATCCCTGAGACTGTTAAGAAGATTGCTGTTCTTGACAGAACTAAGGAACCCGGCGCATTAGGCGAACCTCTCTACTTAGATGTTGTTGCCGCTCTCGCTGGCATGGGTCATAAGATTGACGCTGTTGTAGGCGGTCGCTACGGTCTTGGTTCTAAGGATACTCCCCCTTCAAGCATCTTTGCTATTTACAAAGAACTCGAAAAGGATGCTCCTAAGCACAACTTCACTATCGGCATTGTAGACGATGTTACCGAGCTTTCTCTCCCCGAAGAAGAAGCTCCCAACACCGCAGCCGAAGGTACTATTGAATGTAAATTCTGGGGTCTCGGCGGTGACGGTACTGTTGGCGCTAACAAAGACTCTATCAAAATTATCGGTGACCATACTGATAAATATGTTCAGGCTTACTTCCAGTATGACTCTAAGAAGACCGGCGGTATCACCATCTCTCACTTACGTTTCGGTGATAAGCCTATTAAGAGTCCTTACTACATAAACAAGGCTGACTTCGTTGCTTGCCACAACCCCTCTTATGTAATCAAGGGTTACAAGATGGTTAACGATGTTAAACCAGGCGGTGTATTCCTTATCAACTGCCAGTGGAACGCTGAAGAATTAAACAAGCATATGCCCGCTGAAGCTAAGCGCTATATTGCTAAAAATAACATTCAGCTTTATACCGTTAACGCTATCGACTTGGCTGCTCAAATAGGTCTTGGCAAGCGTACCAATACTGTTTTACAGTCTGCTTTCTTCTCACTTTCTAAGGTTCTTCCTGCTGAAGAAGCTATCGGCTACATGAAGGAAAAAGCTCAGAAGTTCATGAAGAAGGGTAAAGAAATCGTTGAAATGAACGAGAAGGCAATCGACGCAGGCGCTACTGCTTACGTTAAGATTGACGTTCCTGCCGACTGGGCTAACGCTACCGATGATGCTGTAGCAGTTAAGTCTGAAGGTAAGGACAAGCTCGTTAAGATGGTTGACGGCATTATGAAGCCGGTAGCACTTATGAACGGTGACTCTCTCCCCGTTTCTGCATTTAACGACCATGCTGACGGTACATTCGAGCAGGGCGCCGCTGCTTACGAAAAACGCGGTGTTGCTGTTATGGTTCCTGAATGGAATCCTGACACCTGCGCTAAATGTAACAAGTGCGCATTTGTATGTCCTCACGCTACTATCCGTCCCTTCGCTTTAGATGCCGATGAAGTAGCTAATGCTCCTGCTAATATGAAGAAGTCTCCGAAGCCTTTCTTGAAGACAGATTACACATACACTCTTGCTGTTTCTCCGCTTGACTGTATGGGTTGCGGCGTTTGTATCGGCGTTTGTCCTACAAACTCACTCAAGATGGTTTCTCAGGAATCTCAACTTGCAGAACAAGAAGTATTCAATTACTGTGTTGAAAATGTTACTGAAAAGGACGGCGTAGCTACAGACGCTAACGTTATCACTTCTCAGTTCAAGAAGCCATTACTTGAGTTCTCAGGCTCTTGCGCAGGCTGTGCAGAAACTGCTTACGCTCGCCTTATTACCCAGCTCTTCGGCGACAGAATGTACATTTCTAATGCTACAGGTTGTTCGTCCATTTGGGGCGGCCCTGCTGCTACATCACCTTACACCGTTAACGCAAAGGGTCAAGGTCCTGCTTGGGCTAACTCACTCTTTGAAGACAACGCTGAACACGGTTACGGTATGTATTTAGGTCAGGAAGCTATCCGCAACAGACTTATTGCTGAAGTTAAGGATATCGCTGTTTCTGACAAAGCTTCTGAAGAAGCTAAGGCTGCTGCTAATGTATATCTTGACACTGTTAACGACGGTGCTAAGAACGGCGCTGCAGCAGAAGCTCTTGTAGCTGCTCTTAAAGCTCAAAACTGCTCTTGCGAAACCTGCAATGATGTTATCGCTAATGCTGAATACCTTGCTAAGAAGTCTATCTGGATCTTCGGTGGTGACGGTTGGGCATACGACATCGGCTTCGGCGGTGTTGACCACGTATTAGCTGCTGGTAAGAATGTAAATATTATGGTATTCGATACCGAAGTTTACTCTAACACAGGCGGTCAGGCTTCTAAGGCATCTAACATCGGTCAGGTTGCTCAATTCGCAGCTGCCGGTAAAGCAATCGCTAAGAAGAGCCTTGCTGAAATTGCTATGTCTTATGGCTATGTATATGTAGCACAAATCGCTATGGGCGCCGATATGAACCAGACCTTAAAGGCTATCAAGGAAGCAGAAGCTTATGACGGTCCTTCAATCATCATTGCTTACTCACCTTGCGAAATGCACTCTATTAAAGGTGGTATGGTTAACTGCCAGAATGAAATGAAGAAGGCTGTTGATTGCGGATATTGGGATTTATTCCGTTACAACCCCGCACTCAAGGCTGAAGGCAAGAATCCATTCTCTGTTGACTGCAAGCCTGCAACTGCAGATTATAAGGAATTCATTATGAACGAAGCTCGTTACTCTTCTCTCACCCGTTCTTTCCCAGAACGTGCTGAAGAATTGTTCGAACAAGCAGCTCAAACTGCAAAAGAGCGTCGCGCTCATCTTGAAAAATTGGTTGAACTTTACAGCAAATAATATTTAACCATTATAAAACCCTGTCAGATTAACCTGACAGGGTTTTTCTTTATGATATCACAATTAACTTACATCCCATATTCTTTTTCTAAAGAAGAGTACACAAGCGCTAATTAAGCTTACAACACAAAGCAATGCCATAACATTGTTAAGTGAATTATCCTGTGTTAAAGGCGAGTACTCAACCTCTTTATTCGTATCGTCATTTTTATTAGTTTTGCCCTTATTACCATCTGCTTTGGTTTGCATATCAAAGAAATAATCTACCGATTTCATTTTTATTCCGCGTCGAATTGCTTTTTTGGGTAGTACCACACCGTTTACAACAACCTCTAAATCTTCGGCAAATACATATCCCGAATCTGCTAATAAGGCAAAGCTTACACCATATTGACCGTTTTCTTCAAAGAAAGAATGATATACTCTGTTGCTTTCAAAATCGCCATATAACCAATTAGTCAGGCCATCTTTATCAACTGCCTTGCAGCCCTTAGTAATAATTGAAATCTGTGGCATAATGCTTGCATGGTTGCCCACCTTGTATTTTTCAATCTTTATTTCTACTTTATCTATAACCTTTTGCTCGGTAAAGTATTCTTTTCTATAATCCACTGCAAAAGGAAATACCGCTGCATCTTTCACTTTTTTGCCATCTACTATAAGAACGGTTTCTTCTGAGAAGCCATAACTATCCTTAGGCAAAACAAAAAGGTTCAAAGCATACACCTTACCTGTTTCAAACTTGCCTTCAAAAGCAACATACTCCTGTTTTGCTTCGTTCCAAACACTCCAATTAGCCATTGCGGTGTATTTAGCATCTTTCGGCAATTTTATATCTGACTTTGCGGTTTCGCCTATTTTCATTACAGGGATATTTTCTAATTCAACTTTTTTAATCGTTGTTTTTAGCGAGTATTCTTTACTAATCTGTGCTTGAGTTTCACTTTTATCAAAATCCTCTTTTTTGCCGTTTACAAAAGCTAAAGCATTATTGGAAAACTCATAACCGTCTTTTGCCCTAATGTCAAGTATAAGACTATAAATATGGCCCTTTTGGAAGTTATCTACCATAGAATAATCTTCCATATCCATCCAGTATGCATTTTCTATACTATAATTAGCACCCTTAGGAGCTTTAATTGTATTTACAGTTGCTTTCGCTGCAGCTTTTGGCTCTATAACGCCCTCAATTTCAATTTTATCTATCACCTTGCGGAAAGAAAATTGTCTTACATAGGTAAGTGAATCATATCCACCAGCATAAACTTTTTGATCAATACCATAAGCATTAACAATAACAATATTTTTGAATTCATAACCCGATTTAGATGTTAAATCTACCCAAAGCTCGTATGCTTTACCTTTTTCAAAAACTGCGGATTCCACATTATTCCATTCTTCGCCGTTTAAAACCATCCAATATGCCTTTGCGGTATATTTAGCATTTTTAGGAACCTTTACATTAAATTCGCCTTTTTTAATCTTTTCGCCCACAACCGCCTTAGGCAAATCTAAAAGCTTAACTGTGTCTATAATGGTTGCAAAAGATTTTCGCACTTCAAATTTTGCACTACCGAAATTTGATTCTGTTGCGAAATAAACTTCTTCATCCAACTCAAAATTTAAATGTTCTGATAATGTATATACCGACTTAGCAAATACTTCAACTACTAATGTGTACGCTTTACCCTTTTTAAAAGTGCCATTTTTATGCATGATACCTTCTTCATCTGTATAAATCCAATAGCCAACAGCTTCATAACCTTTAGCATTGCCTAGTTTAATAACATCCGATTCTTTAAATTTATCACCCACTTTAACTTTGGGTATTAACTTTTCATTAATAGTAATATTTTCAATTAGGGTTGCAAAGTTCACATAATAATATGCTGTAACTGAGGAATAAGATCTATCAATATTGTAATAATCACCGTTTATATATAACTCACAACCGTCACCGAATTCATATCCATCCTGTGTCTTTGCAGTAAGCTTTAGTCTGTATATATTTTTATCAGTAAACTCTGTGCCAACAGTTATATCAGCAAATTCTTTAGTATCATAATCGTATTTTTGCCAAATTCCGTTTACCGAATAATTTTCACCGTTATAAACATATTCAGCAGATTTATCACCTATATCAACGTTGGGTATATCATCTATATTAATTTGTTCAACAGTACCTAGTAATTCCGGAAGAGTCAGAAACTCAAAATCGCTAGCCGGTGTTGAATTACCGCCTAAAAGGTCAACATTATCCTGAGAACCGTTAACCTTAACAATAGTATCAGCCGTAATTTCATAACCGGCCGCAGCTACTACATTAAACATAGCCCTATAATCATTACCACTAATAAACTCTGTTGCTTCTGCAACACCGCCCGCATCAATCCATTGTTTAGAAGTTGTTACGGTATATCGGTCGTCACTAACAGTAAAATCTACCGCCGAACCTGTAGTCGAAACCTTTGGGATAGATACAGTAACATTGATTTCATCTATTTTTTGGGTTGAAGCCGATACAGTAAAAACATTGGTAGCCAAAACCAAAACCGATAAAATACTTGCCAATAAAACATTAAAAATCCTTTTTTTCATAAATTCTATCCTCCTAATTATTAAAATATTTTGTTTTTTTAATATTAACATAAAAAACAATTATAAACAAGAAACACTTTTGTAATATTTAGATCAAATTTCTACCACAAGAATTTTCATTAACTTTCATTTGATTTATAGCTACCCAAATTTATAATTTCTAAATTATTTTTCATAGCAACTTGAAGATAATTGTAACTATTTGAGAAAGTGTTTTTAACAAAACATATTATATAATCCGATTTTTTAATCATATATTCGTTACGCTTATTTATTGCATATCTTAATGGTGTTTTTTCTAAAGTATTGGGAAAAATTGTTTTGTTAATATTAAAGTATATATTCTTTTTTTTCATATTTAAATATGCCAATACTACATATATGGTTATATTATACTTCGATTCTAATTTTTCTAAAACTTGATAAATCATTTTATCAAAATTCCCATTAGTACCCACATAGAATATTCTTACATTCTCTTTAAGTATCAGTTTTTCTATTTCATAATACAGTTTATCAAATATTTCAACAGGACAATCTTTATGACCAATAAATGTACACCACTTCATTAACTATCACCAAAAACATTTTAAGGGAAATTCCCTTAAAAGTCAATAAGGCATATTCCCTTACGGCATAATAATTTTGGGTGATATTATGTTTGAAAGAATAAGAAATTTACGAGAAGATAAGGATTTAAAGCAAAAACAAATTGCTGAATATTTACAAATTCACCAAACAACATATTCTGATTATGAACTTGGAAATCTTAATGTACCTATTGAAGTTTTAATCAAGCTCGCAAAGCTTTACGACACAAGCATTGATTATATTGTCGAGTTAACTAATAATCCAAAACCCTATAAATAACAAACAACCAAGGCTTTTGCCTTGGTTGTTTGTACTTTTAAAGATATTTACGGACTTTGGCTTGTTCTGTAATCTCTCTCATATTTTTCTGCTTGCAAATAAAACATTTCAGCATATTTACCGTTTAAGTTTAATAATTCTTGGTGAGAACCTTCTTCTATAAGCTCACCGCCCGAAAACATATAAATCTTATCGGCAATACGGGTGGTAGAAAGACGGTGAGAAATAAATACTACCGTTTTATTCTGCGTATTGTTTAGCACCGAGCGGTTTAAATTATACTCTGCCATTGGGTCAAGCGCGCTTGAAGGCTCATCCATAATTACTATTGGATAATCGGTAGCAAAAACTCGCGCTATTGCAACCTTTTGCGCTTCACCGCCCGAAAGATTGGTGCCTTCATCATTAAATTCGCGGGTTAAGTGTGTGTTGATACCGTCTTTTAATGTAGCAAGCTTTTCGGTGAAATCGGCACTGTCAAGCGCCTTTAGTACATCATCCTTATCGGCATTTTCATCATAAACACCGTTTTTAACATTCTGCGCAACAGTGGTTGCAAATATCTTATAATCCTGAAAAACAGTACCAATTTTATCTCTGTAGGCTACGGGGTCATAAGTTTTAATATTAACCCCGTTGTAAAGAATTTCACCTTCGGTCGGGTCATAAAGTCGCATCATAAGCTTAATAAGGGTAGTCTTACCAGCACCGTTATAACCCACAATGGCTATCTTATCCCCTGCCGTTAATTTAAGATTAACATTTTTAAGAGCATTCTTACCGTCTTCTGCTTTAGGCGGCTCATAATCTTTATCGTGATACTTATACTTTGGATGAGCCGCAAACTCATAAGAAAAGCTTACATTTTTAAATTCAAGACTCTGGAATTCGGGAAGCTCTGTTTCGCCATCCTTAATCTGTGGCACAAAACGCATAAACTCGCGGTATTTCTCTATAAAGAGTGAATGCTCAACAAACTTAGAAATAACATCTGAAAGACTTGCAAGTGTCCATCTGATTTTCCAAATAACACCTACCGCTGCAGCAAATGCACCTATTTGCGAAGTCCCGTTTTTAAGGCTAAAAACCATATAAATCAGTACTGCAAAATGGGTTATTTCACCAAGCAACTCCCAGCCAAGACCCCACCATACAAAATACTTTTTACCGTATCTTACATCGGCTTCAATAATTTTTTCGTTATTTTCGTCGTACTCCTTCATAAGAAGGTTATCTGCCTTACCTATTCTAAGCTCTTTAGAATAATCAGTAAGATGGTACACGCGGTTTATGTAATCCTTTTTGCGCCAAAGCGAATTTGCTTCTTTTCTATGACGGAAATTAACCTTGTTACCCTGTATATTACAAAACATTGTAACCAGCGAAGATATAATTAATATCACCGCTACTAAGGGTTCAATAGTAAATAACAAGGATAAAATCGAAAATGCGCCAACAATTTTATGTGTCATTTGCGAAGTGCTGTCAAGCACTGCTATTGCACGAGTGTCCGATTCGTTCATAGCCCACACAAAGTCATTATAAAACTCGGGGTCATCAAAGCACGCAAGGTCTAAAGACAGCGCTTTTTCAAAAAGGTCCTTATGCATTCTTAAATGCAGTTTTTGCTTTTGCGCGGGGTCGTGCAGCTCCCTAAACCAATTATCGAAAAGATAAAAGCTAAGGTAAAATGCCGCCATAAGACCTATTACTAATACCGCATTACCAAAATCACCTACATCACTTACTTGCCTTAGCAAATGATAACTAAACAGCGTTGCCGAAAAGTCCAAAACGCCGTATAAAGCGCCGTGTATCATTCGCAATATAAAGTATGCAGGTATATACTTTGCAACAATTTTAAGCATATAAAAATTATTTTTTAGGATTGAGGAAATCTTTTGCTTTGGTCTGTTATTCATTACCCTGCACCTCGTTTCCTAAATAATTTTCTGCTTGTCGGCGGAACATAGCGGCATATTTACCGTTCTTTTCCATAAGCTCGGTATGGGTTCCACATTCGGCAATTTCTCCATTTTCCATAAGCAAAACCTTATCAGCCAAAACTGCCGAAGAAAGCCTGTGGGATATAAATATAACACTTCTGCCAACAGTTGCGCGCATCATATTTTCAAACATTTTATATTCGGCAATCGGGTCAAGTGCGCTTGAGGGCTCATCAAGAATAACAAATGGAGTATCGGTTGCAAAAACACGCGCTAAGGACAATTTTTGCTGCTCTCCAACCGATAAATTAACGCCCTTATCATCAAACTCGCGGGTTAAAATAGCATCAAGTCCATTATCTAAGGTTTGTATTTTTTCATAAACTCCGCTTTCCTTTAAAGCGTTCAGTACAAGCTCGGTATCACCTTGCTTACCTTCTCTTAATAAAACGTTATCCTTAACCGATAATGACAACATTTTAAAATCTTGAAAAACAGTACTAAAGGTGTCACGGTATTCGTCAATTTTAAAATTTTTAATATTGTTGCCGTTAAGATTAATTTCACCGTTTATTGGGTCGTATAGCCTTAAAAGCAGTTTTACCAAGGTGGTTTTACCTGAGCCGTTACTGCCCACAAGTGCAATTCGTTCGCCCTTTTTCAAACTAAAGCTTATATTTTTTAAAGTATCGCTTTCGCTTCCTTCATATCTAAAAGAAAGATTTTTAACTTCTAATTCATCAGGACTTTCAGGCAGTTTATGCTCCCCGTCAAGTATTTTAGGTGTGTAATCAAGAAAATAGCGTACATCTTCCAAGAATAAAGCGTGCTCGCCAAATTCGGCAACATTTTGTATTAAGTTGCTCAGTGCATAAGAAATTGAACCGATAGAGCTTAAAACCACTATACCGTCGCCCACCTGCATACCGCCGTCTACCATTATGCGCCATACGGCATAAAGGGTAGCACCCAAAACGGTAAATACTTCTAAACCCACCTTTTGTATATAGGAATAAAGAAAGCATTTAACACCGTGCTTGCGAAGAATAACCATATAATCCTTGTATGTATCACGTAAGTCGGATAGCATTTGAACATACATACCGCCTATACGCATCTCTTTAGCGTATTCACCTAAATAAAAAGTACGGCGAACATAGTCTTCCCTACGCTTTATGGGTTTAAAATCGACTTGGTACGCGTGGCGTTCAATATTTTGAAGTCTTTTGAAAAACCCAAGTAACAGCGGAAACAAACCAAACACAATAAGCCACGGGTCTATTATAAACAATAACATCGAGTTAGCGGTAAGTGCAATTGCTTTATAAATCAAACCATCAAACGAGCGCATAACACTTATCATTCGATTATATGCTTCATCCATAGCACGCACATATTTATCATAAAACGACGGTGTTTCATAGCAAGCAAGCTCAACGCGTGCTGCCTGTCTAAACAGCATTTTTTCAATGTCTGCCGCAATTTTTCGTTGCCTTGGCGGTGACATAACATTCCAAAACCACCTGAGCGCTACACCTGTAATAATATTCAGTGCAGTAATAAGAATAACATACTGTATTACACCGTCAATACTTTTACCGCTTGTGGCATCATTTACAATTTTTCGCAAAAGGTATGTATTACTTAAAAAACCAAGTATTCCATAAACAAAAGATGAACCAAAATAAACCAGCATATAGCTTGGTGAAGAACGCCAAATAGCCTTTATAGCAAAAAGGTTATTTGAAACTGTCTTTTTAAAGCTCAGCTTTTCCTTTTTTTCCTTTTTAGTTTTTCCTTTCATTTGGACCTCCAAAAATAAAAAAGTGTGCTCCCACAAAGAGAACACACCGAAAAAGCGTTCCCTTCGTTGTTGCTACACAAACGCTCCTACAACACGGTATGAGTTAATAAGGGCAACACCTTTTACAAAAGGTATTTTCCCGTGTTGTGAATAAATATGCAGTTTGTGTAGCAAGTAAATTATACCATAAACATTTAAAACAGTCAATCTATGAATTAATAATATCAATAATTTCAAAATATTATAAGCTCTATATTTTTATACCCGATTCAAAAAAATCTTCCACCCTACATTCCAAAATTTCTGCTAACTGTGGCAAAAAAGTGATGTCGGGATAACATAGCTCCTGCTCCCATTTACAAACCGCCTGTGCAGAAACACCAAGGCTTTTACCAAATGCTGCTTGTGACAGCTTGTGCGTTTTTCTATATTCTTTAATCTTATCTGAAATCTTAATCTCATAAACCGGACCCATTGCCGTAATACCTCTTTCGTTAAAGTGCAATTATATTCGGGGGTGCCTAAAAACCAAAAAAGCACCCCCACGGGTGCTTGAAATCATAAGTATAAATCACTTATAAAACAAAAAACACACCCGTTTCGGATGTGCATAAAGCTCCTAAAAGTATTAAAATACTTTTTTGGGCAACAAATATGACATCCAATAAGTATAAGTTTTCATCATTTCCGTCGCCTCCTTCATTTTTTATTTGGAATTTATTTCCCTTGTAGTATATCACAAGAAGAGCATTAAGTCAATTAAAAACCCATATATTCTTATCAACCGTTGGTTTACATAAAAAAGACTTCCTAATGGAAGTCTTTTAACTGTATTGCAAAAATCGTTTTTTACGGCATACTGTACGGAAAATATAAATTTTCTAAATTTTCAGTTTCTTTGCTGTAATACATAGCGGTAAATGTGCCGTTTTCTTCTTTATTTTCGTTTGCCAACTGTGCATATTCCTCTAAGGGTGTTAGTGCAAACCCGTTTGGTTCATTGGTGGCAGTAAATGTACTAAAACCCATCTTTTCATAAAAAGGTATCAGTCCCTCATTTACGGGGCGAAGAATCAGTATACTGTCATCTTCTGCTTTAATTTTTTCAATAAGCTCAGTAGCACACCCTTTACCGCGAAATTCGTAGGCGGTTGTTACCGCAAAAATATATTTGGCTTGTTTTTCGCCTATTTTACAAGGAAGCGCAAAACACATTGCAACTGTTCTGTCTTCCTTTTCCAAGGTTCTTATATATTTAAAGCAGGTATCAAACAGCTTGTCCTCAAAGGTGTTATCCTCTTCCGAGAAAGCTCTGTGATATATATTTTTAATCCATTCTTTTTTAGAAATGCAAAGATATTTTTTGAGCAATAAATGTGGTTTATATGAAAGCTTTGCTTTGCGTAGTCCTTCTAATCCTAAATCGTCTTCACGGTTAATATACTTATAATCGCTTAAAGTTTTCGCGAATTCGTTATTTATAACTGTATAAGCAGTAGCATACTCCGCAAGCGCTTTTTCTATATGAACATCAAAAACATCCTTGTTTATAGGTGAGCCTAAGGTAAAGGCGACCACCTTACCGTCAATATAAATAGCACCGCCTTTAATATTTAAAGACTCCATATTGTTTAAAATAAGCTCTATTCCCTGCTTTTCGGTACTCATGGTATCGTCAAACCTATCGGTTTTCTCGCTATACCATTTTTTCATACATTCAAAAATATCAGGCAGATTATCCCTTGTTATTTTCCTATATTCCCAATTGTATTTTTTACTGAAAGCCGAAATATGATTACGCTTACTGTGGTATTTTTTTCCCGAGAGATTTGCTAAATCTTCTTGTAAATAAACATAATCAAAAGCATCACGTTGGGGTATAAACTCATAAAACTCGCCAAAGTTTACCTTAAAATCCAAAAACCGCTCTCCCTGTTGCACCCATAAAGGCGGATACTCGGTTTTGGTGTAATCCTTTAATATTTGAATGCCTTTTTGCAGATTTCCACCAAAAGGCAAGCGGTAGGTTTCCTTTTCGGCACCTGCTGATTTTATAAATAGCATACCGTCTTTGATAGCATACTTATTATCGTACATTTTTGCCCAAACAACCAAGTTAGCAGTGCTTGATTCGCACGAAAACCGCGCGGGTGATGTAACAAACGGCCTTAAAACTTGTGCGTCTTCTAATGTTATAGGTTTAAATTCTAACATAAAATCATTCATTTTCTGAAGAGGTATTGTCTTGTTTGGTTTCTTCTTTCTCTTGTTTTTCTTTTTCTTTCTTTTCCTCTTCTTTTCTTACTTCCTCGGGTGTTTTCATAAGCTCGCCGCTGTGCTTGTGGCAGGTATCGGGCAGATAACCCTTTTTATACCAACCAATAGCAGTTTTTTTACAATTATCTGTTGCTAAACCGCCTGTTTTGGTGCAGTAATATCTTTCAACTGCATACGAGCTTTCAGGAAATTCCTTTGCCTTTAAGCCCTTATGAATTTTGCTCATAACAGTAGCCCATTGGCTTTTGGCAATACCAAGGTTACCGGAAGGCATTTTCTGCATAGTTTCATATCCGCACCAAGAAGAAACTACATAATACGGCGAACCGCCTACAAACCATTTATCATTATCCGAGCTTGAAGTACCTGTTTTGCCGAAAAGCTTCATTTTAGATACAGAAGATGCAACAGAGGTACCTGTACCCTGACTTCCGTAAATAACATTTTGAAGCATTTTATTCATTACAGTGGCGGTATCAGAGCTTATAGCCATTGTGGGCTTGGTATTTTTTTCAAGTATTATATTACCCTTTTGGTCGGTAACCTTTGTATAGAAGGTAGGCTCGTAATAACGGCCGCCGTTACCGAATATTGCATAAGCCGCGGCAGACTGCAAGGTTGTAATACCGCCGCTTGTACCACCAAGTCCCATTGCGGAAAGGTTGATATCTTGCTCGGTAAGATATTTAAGCCCTAATTTCTCGGTTAAGAAATTATAGCAGGATGACGCGCCCATTTTATTAGCAAGCGCTACGGGTATAGTGTTTATAGAACGTTCAAGCGCCTTTTGAGCTGTCATATTACCCGAATAACCGCCGCCGGCATTTTTAGGCGACCATTTACCGTAGCTAGCTTTAGTATCATTTAAAATACTCGAATAGTTAATAATATTTTTTTCAATTGCCTGTGCATATACCGCAAGTGGCTTCATAGTAGAACCAGGCTGACGTTTAGCGTCTGTAGCACAGTTGAAACCGCGGTTTTTAGTCTTTTCGCCTATGCCACCTACAATACCTTTAACATTACCCTCGTAATCCATAACGGTCATAGCGCCCCAAAGCGGGTCGCCTTTACTGCTTTTTTGAGCCTTTTTAGCAACATCAAGGTAAGCTTTTTCTACAGTTGCTTGAATCTCGGGGTCAACTGTTGCATAAATTTTATAGCCTGCTGTGTAGAAAAGGTCGCCTGCCTTTTCCTTAGTGTAACCGTATTTATCAATTAAATCGTTGATAACCTGTTCGGTTAAAGCATCAACAAAATAAGAATTTATACTGTTATTAGAAATTGCATTCTCATTTACATCTATTTTTAATTCGGTTTTTACCGCATTATCATACTCTTCTTTAGTGATGTAGCCTTGGTCATACATTTCATAAAGTACAGTATTGCGCCGCTTTTTGTTATTTTCGGGGTTAGTATCAGGAGAGTAGTATGAAGGCGCTTTTGTAATAGAAGCAAGTGAAGCACATTCAACGATTGAAAGCTCATTAACACTCTTGCCAAAATAATAATTAGCGGCAGTTTCTACACCGTAAGTACCCTTACCCATTGGAATAGTATTAAGATAACATTCTAAAATAACATCCTTGGAATATTTTGTTTCCAAATATCTTGCGCGCATAATTTCTCTAACCTTACGGCCCGCATCTTGCTCGCGGTCATCAGTAAGGTTTTTAACCAACTGCTGTGTTATGGTAGAGCCACCGAATTTATCTCTAAAATGGAAAAATTCATTAAGCAAAGCACCAAAGGTACGCTTCCAGTCAACACCGTAGTGGGTTTCAAAATCCTTATCTTCAATTGCTACAAAGGCATTGGCAAGGTTTGCGGGTATACCGTCATAATCCTTGTCCCCACGCTCAATTGCAGTAATATCATAATCCACCCAAATACGATTGTACATTCCGTGCAAGCGCTGATGTTCTTCCCAATCGCCCTTGTCATTCTGAACATGAACGGTTGTGGTAAAATTAACCTTAAGGTCGTTAAGATTGTTATCAACCGTGCCGTCAACCATAGTAAATGCATATACAAGAAAGCTACCGGCAACAATAGCAACAGTAATAACACCTATAAGAAAACAACTTAAAACTATTTTTAATATCTTCTGCTTTGTATTTTTAGGCTTTTGCTGAGGCTTTTTACTACTCTTGCTTTCAATATTTTGGGGTTGAGTAGAAAAGCTATTAAGGTCAAAGCTAGAATTTTCGCTATTTATTTCATTGTTAGAATTATCGTAACTAAAAATATCTCTGTCGTCCATACGAATCTCCTATCCATAAGAATTCATTTTATAGTATACCATAAAAAAATTACAAAATCAACTTTTGCATTTTATAAAGTTATGTGGTATTATTATGTAGTATTGTGTTAAAAGTAAGGGGTACAATAACTATGGTAACTTTTGAACAAATTAAAAATAACGAAAATATAAATACATATATCGAGTCAGCCGATATTACGCTTAAAAGCTTAGGCTTTACCGAGCATAGCTTTCAACATGTGGGCAAGGTTGCCGCTACAGTAAAATACATTCTTGAAACCTTGGAAGCAAATGCCCATGATATTGAGCTTGCGCAAATTGCGGCATATCTGCACGATATAGGCAATATAGTTAACCGTATTGAGCATTCTCAAAGCGGTGCGGTTATGGCTTTCAGAATACTTGACAATCTTAATATGGAAGCTACCGATATTGCTAAAATAATTTCTGCCATAGGCAATCACGATGAGGGCACGGGTGTTCCTATTGATAATATCTCGGCAGCGCTGATTTTAGCCGATAAATCAGATGTGCGCCGAAGCCGTGTCCGAAATTTCGATATTTCTACCTTTGATATTCACGATAGGGTAAACTATTCGGTTGTAGAATCAAAACTACTAATCAACCCTAATAAAACCGAAATCACCCTTTACCTTAAAATCGACACCAAATTTGCAAATATTATGGAATTTTTTGAAATTTTTATAACGCGTATGCTTTTATGCCAAAAAGCCGCCGCAAAATTGGGCTTAAAATTTAATTTAGAAATAAATAATCAATCTTTTTTATAATTTTCACTTGCAACCTTATTACAAATGTGGTATTATTTTCTAGTATTAGGGAGTAGTTAGCGCGGTCACGCGTTGCATTTTGCGTCATTACGGCTTTTGCCCGCGATTTGCATTAAATAACGAGACTTTTACCGTGCTTGCGGTAAGAGTCTTTTTTATTCCCAAAAACAAAAGAAAGGTGTAAAATTTATGACATTCATCCAAGAAACATTAAGCGAGCTTGGCGTCCTTGTGGAAAATGTTTCCGCTTTTGCTGCTAGCGGCGGTTGGAAGTATCTCGTAATGTGGGTTATCGGCGGAATTTTAATTTATCTTGCAATCCGTCACGATATGGAACCTACTCTTCTTTTACCGATGGGCTTCGGTACAATTCTAGTTAACATCCCCTTCTCAGGCGCAATCGGTGAAGAAGGTGCGCTTACAACACTTTTTAACGCAGGTATTGCAAATGAGCTCTTCCCCCTTATACTGTTTATAGGTATAGGCGCTATGATTGACTTCGGTCCATTGCTTACCAACCCTAAGCTTATGCTTTTCGGTGCGGCGGCTCAGTTTGGTATATTCTTTACCTTCTGCTTGGCTTCAATCTTCTTTGGAACAGAAGAGGCGGCTTCTATCGGTATTATCGGTGCGGCAGACGGTCCTACCGCTATAGTTGTTGCAAATAAGCTTTTAGGCTCTGACAGCCGTATTACAGGCGCTATAATGGTTGCTGCTTACTCCTATATGGCATTGGTGCCCATCATTCAGCCTCCTGTTATCAAGGCTCTTACTACCAAAAAGGAACGCCTTATCAGAATGCCTTATCAGGCTAAGGAAGTTTCCAAGCTTACAAAAATTTTATTCCCCATCATTATTACCGCTATTGCAGGTGTAGTTGCTCCCGAATCGGTTTCTCTTATCGGCTTTTTGATGTTCGGTAACCTTATTCGCGAATGCGGTGTTTTAAACTCACTTTCGGAAACAGCACAAAAGGTGCTTGCAAACCTTATTACTATATTCCTTGGTATTACCATTGCTGTTCAGATGGAAGCAAGCAAATTCTTACAGCTTGACACACTTCTTATCTTAGGTCTTGGCTTGTTTGCATTTATTTTTGATACCGCAGGCGGTGTTATGTTCGCAAAACTTATTAACCTATTCTTACCAAAAGATAAGAAAATCAACCCCATGATAGGCGCTGCAGGTATCTCTGCTTTCCCAATGTCAGGCCGTGTTGTTCATAAGATGGGGCTTAAGGAAGACCCCCAAAACTTCCTGCTTATGCAGTCTATCGGCGTAAATGTTTCGGGACAAATCGCTTCGGTTATAGCAGGCGGTCTTATCCTTAACTTCTTTATGTAGGAGGTAAATTATGTTTAGTGGTTTTAATCCAATGGCTTTCGTAGATAATTTAAAATATATGCTTTCAGGAATGATAGCAATATTTATTGTAATAGGCATTATAGTAATAGCTACAATAATTCTTAATAAAATTTTCTCGAAAAAGTAATACTCAAAGCACCGCAAAAAATGCGGTGCTTTTTTATACCCTACTGACTATACTTTATTTCAATGATAAAATGTTATATATACACTATCATTTCCTAAGGCAGATTTTCCTCAATAATTACTTTACATTTCCTGTAAAGTATGATAAAATACTCTTGCGACACCAATTGAATAAGTTTTTCAACGAAAGGGATAATACCTTAGTAAAAGGTGTTTTCCTCTTCCCTTTTCGTTGGAAAGATTCGGTTGGTGTCGCAACTATACCGAGGAGACACTTTTTCGGCACACTCTTCGGGGTGTGCTTTTTTATTGAGGTGAAAAGCTATGCGAAAAAGCATTGCGTTTCTGTGTATGGTTGCGACACTGATCTCTTTTTCCAGCTGCCAAAGAAATTATACTCACGCTGTATACGAAGTTTCTATTGTAGCTAAATTAATCTATAACCATTCGGTAGGTAATGACTGGAAAAAGAGTTACACCTGTAACGGTAGGACAATTGCCGACGGTGAAGAATGGACAGTTCCGCTTGATACTACAGAAACAATCAAAGTAAATGCCACCGTCACCGAAATTGACGAATGGAATGATATCGGCTACGGTTCGGCCTCGGTCACTTTAAGTGACGGTTACAAAACATCTACGCACATTACTGTCATTGAAAATAAAGGTCGCTATAATGGCAACAAAGCCTTATGGGAGATTATTTTCAAAGTCAAGTTGATTGATAATATTTTAATAACCTAAAAATAATAACGCTTCATTCATCACAGCGTTGCTGTGCCACCTTCTCTTTCTGGAGAAGGCTTTTTTTATTTTCAAAAAATTTTTTTAAAAAACTATTGACAAACAAATAATTATATGTATAATAAAAACAGTAATCATTACTACTTTTGAAAATACCCCCGAAAAATTAAAAATTTTAAAAAAGGTATTGACAAATGGAAAAAAATGGTTATAATAAAATAGTAATCATTACTGATTTAGGGGTGATTAAATGAAGCACTACTCAAAACAGCGTGAAGCAATATTAGAAGTTCTACGCTCAACAGATACCCACCCCACAGCAAATTGGATTTACGAAAAGGTCCGCGAAAGGATACCAAATATTAGACTTGGCACAGTTTACCGCAATTTATCAGGTCTTACTGCCGACGGCGAGATATTACAAATTGAAGTAGGCGACGGGTTTGAACATTTTGACGGTGATATTTCTCCTCATCTTCACTTATACTGTAAAGAGTGCGAGAAAATTTTCGACCAAAGTCTTAAATCCGATTATATTTCAAAAGTAGCCAATGAAAGCGGATTCAAAACCGACACAACAATTTATGTAGCGTACGGTATCTGCAAAAACTGTAACAAAAAAATCAATTAAATCTATGGAGGAAAACAAAATGAAAAAGTATGTATGTCTTATCTGCGGTTACACCCACGAAGGAGATTCCGCTCCCGATGAATGTCCCATCTGCCACGCTCCCGCTTCTAAATTCCAAGAGCAAGCAGGCGAAAAAACTTGGGCTGCTGAGCACGTTGTAGGCGTTGCACAAGGCGTTGACCAAAGCATTATCGACGGTCTTCGCGAAAACTTCAACGGCGAATGCTGTGAAGTAGGTATGTATCTTGCTATGGCTCGCGTTGCTCATAGAGAAGGTTATCCCGAAATTGGTCTTTATTGGGAAAAAGCCGCTTATGAAGAAGCTGAGCATGCTGCAAAATTTGCAGAGCTTTTAGGCGAAGTTGTAACCGATAGTACAAAGAAAAACCTTGAAATGCGTATCGATGCTGAAAACGGTGCAACTCTCGGCAAATTTGAGCTTGCTAAAAAAGCTAAAGAATTAGGCCTTGACGCTATTCACGACACCGTTCACGAAATGGCACGTGATGAGGCTCGTCACGGCAAGGCTTTTGAAGGATTACTAAATAGATATTTTAAATAAATAATAATGTTTGGCGACCAATATTAGCCGCCCATCTATTAAACAAATCAAACGGGCGGATATACTATCCGTCCGTTTTGTATATGATAAAAACAAAGCCAAACATCAAAGGAGGCTTACAGTTATGAAAAATAAACTCATTAAACAATTATTTGCATTATCCCTCACCCTCTTATTAGCATTGGCTCTTACAGCTTGCGTACCCGAAATTCATATCCACACCGGTGACGGCTCTTCTGAAACGGCAGTTACTAATGAAACTGTTTCAAAGGAAGAAACAACACAAAAGGAAGAAGCAAAGGTTGAAAGCACATCAGAGTCTTCTGTTAACACAAGTATTGCCTCCTCTGAAGCTTCAAGGGTAGACACTAATAAAAAAGAAGAATCCACCGCTTCCAAAGAAACATCTTCAAAGTCCACTTCTTCAAGCGATAATATCTCAAAATCCAAGGCTAAAGAAATAGCCCTTAAGGATGCTCAACTTAAAGAATCGCAAATCTATGATTATGAAATTGAACTAGACCGCGATAACGGTGTATTGCATTACGATGTATCGTTCGAATATGAAGGTAGAGATTATGATTATGAAATAAATGCCTCAAGCGGAAAAATCATATCGGTTGAAAAGCCTAATGTTACTTCAAGCGAAGCAAAAATTTCAAAATCAAAAGCAAAAAGCACCGCTTTGAGCCACGCAGGCGTAAAGGCTGCTGATATATCCCGCTATGAAATTGAACTTGAAAAAGATGACGGCATCTGGAAGTATGAAATTTCCTTTAATGTAGGCTATGTTGAATATGACTACACAATAAATGCCGAAAATGGCAAAATCCTTGAAAGTGAAAAGGATATAGACGACTAACTCAAAAAACTCCCTTCGGGGAGTTTTTTAATTCTTAATTACAAAAATTTGTTATATTTTTAAAATTATTGTCCATAATAATATTGCTCAAATTTGAATTTAAGGAGTAATATTTATGTTTAAAAAGATTTTAGCAACTTTTTGTACTCTTGTTTTCTCGGCTATGCTTGCAGGCTGTGGAACACAAATGGGAGAAGATATCAGCAGTGATATAAGCTCTATGATGCCCGACACCAATACTGATTCGTCATACCAAAGCGACACAAACTCCACACAGCAAAGCAATACCCAAAGTGAAGCAAAAATAACAAAGGATAAGGCAAAAGAAATCGCGTTAGAGCACGCAAATTTAAAGGAAACCGATATCACTGATTACGAAATCGACCTTGATAACGAAAACGGAAAATTGGTATACGAAATTTCATTTGAATCAAACGGCAAGGAATACGATTATGACGTAGACGCCACCACAGGCGATATCAGTAACAGCAAAAACGAGCTTATAGATTAAAATTCACTACACTTAAGGGTTTTATCCTCCGTCAATAAATGGCGGAGGATTTACATATTGAAAAGACTTGAAGTTTACGATATAATTATTTTAGAAAATAAGCTTTGACTTTCAAGGAGAACTAAATGATATATACCGTAACGCTTAATCCGTCGCTTGATTATATCGCTTTTACTGACACAATTTGCGAAGGTAAAACTAATCGTACCAAAGATGAATATATAGTCCCCGGTGGAAAAGGGCTTAATATTTCAATTTTGCTTTCCCGTTTGTGTTGCCCTTCAACCGCTTTAGGTTTTATTGGTGGGTTTACAGGCAAAGAGCTTCAAAACCTTTTAAAAGCCGAAAGCATCAACTGCAATTTTACCGAAGTTGCTGATACAACCCGTATAAACTTCAAACTAAATTCAGGTAAAATTACCGAATTTAACGGTAGCGGAATAACCCTTGATACTGATAAAATTGAAAAGCTAAAAACGAGGATTAAAAATTTAAAAAGCGGTGACTGGCTTTGTCTTTCGGGAAGTATTCCAAAAGGTGCAAAAGCTGATATTTACAAAGAATTAGCCTTGAGCGCACCCGACAGTGTTATTACAGTTATTGATGCTGTAGGTGAGCCTTTAAAACAGGCTTTATTGGCAAAACCTTTTCTTATAAAGCCTAATCGCGATGAGCTTTGCGACTTTTTCGGTGTTGATAAAATCGCCGACGAGGATATTGAAATTTATGCCAAGAAGCTTCAAAATATGGGCGCGCAAAATGTTATGATTTCTCTTGGCTCTGCTGGTGCTTTTTTGCTTAACAGTAACGGTAAAACATATTTTCAAAAAGCACCTGAAGGCAACCCTATAAACACTGTCGCGGCAGGAGATTCTATGATAGCAGGTTTTATAAAACGCTACTGCGAAACCAACGATTTTGCCGATTCACTCAAATTTGCAGTGGCGGCAGGTAGTGCCACTGCCTTTTCAAAATGGTTAGCAGAAAAAGACTTAATATATAAACTTTATAACTCTTGATATACTGTTTTGAGTTTTCTGTGTTTGTTAAATATAGCATTTTTAAAAGCACCATATAAAAAACACTCTGCATTGCTGCAGAGTGTTTTGTAACAACTTACATATTAGTCATTAACATAAGGGAGTAATGCAATTTGACGAGCACGCTTGATAGCGGTTGTCAATTCGCGCTGATGAGCAGCGCAGGTGCCGGTAGCGCGGCGAGGTAAAATCTTAGCGCGTTCAGAAATGAACTTGCGAAGACGAGCTACATCCTTATAGTCAATGGCTTCAACACGGTCAACACAGAAGTGGCAAACCTTACGGCGCGGTTTTCTGTGCATGGGTCTTTCGTTTCTTTCTTCCATTGTTAAGCCTCCTTTAATTAAAATTAAATTTAAAATTAGAATGGTAAATCATCATCAGTTGCATCGCCCAAATCGGCAAAATCATTCACATCAGCATTGCTAAAGGAAGCAGCCTCGGGCGTGGTTGACGGTGCTGAATCTCTTTTAGATTCAACAAATTGAACATTGTTCGCAACAACTTCAAAAGCTGTACGGCTATTGCCGTTTTTATCTTCATATCTTCTGGTTTGAATAGAACCTTCAATACCAATCATATTACCCTTTTTGAAATATTTTGTAATAAATTCAGCGGATTGACGCCAAGCAACAATATTTATAAAATCTGCCTGACGCTCTTCGCCTGAGCGATAACGACGCTCAACAGCTATTGAAAATGTAGTTACAGAAATGCCGTTTGCAGTGGTTTTAAGTTCGGGGTCAGCGGTTAAGCGACCTGTTAAAACAACCAAGTTAAACATAATGTTTCTCCTTATTTTTTGATAACCATTAAACGAAGCACGCCGTCAGTAATCTTTGCAATACGCTCTAATTCTGCGGGGAAGGTAGCTTCGCTTTCAAAATTAAAGAAAACGTAGTAGCCTTCTGCTTCGTCGTTGATAAGGTATGCCAAGCGGCGCTTACCCCAATCATCAACGTTT
>JAFQOJ010000057.1 GCA_017403265.1 Clostridia bacterium | reverse complement strand
GTTATTTTTAGCGAGCGGTAGGAAGTAAAACCGCCCTCAAAAGCATACCCGGCATTATTTAAAGTCCAACTGCCCTCGTTATCAAAGCTACTGTCAGAAATATGGTTATACGAGTTAGGCGCCGCGTTATATTCAAACTGCGGTGCATAAACTTCAACCACGCCCGCGCCGTCAACCATAATAGCGGCGCCGCAGTATAAACCGCCGCAATCATCAAATGTAACGCTAACACGAACAAATTCATCACTTGGTATTCTTAACTTTTCGCTATTTAATATAGCATCAGGTGCATTTGCATCATATATACTCAAATATGCGCCATCATTTTCACCCGAAAATCCTGATTTTACACGCATATATGCCGATAAGGTACAACTGCCCTCAGGTATATAGCGATTCTGATAAATGCCGTTACTCTCGCCACCGTTTGAAGTTATTCGCAAATACTTTCTGCCGTACTTTATCTCATTTTCAGCTTCTATAAGACTGGCACTTAAATAACCCGACCAATCGGTTGCAACTTCTTCAAAATTGTGGCCTGTTAAAAGGTTGCTTATAGCTGTAACACCCTCTCCGTTTTCAAGCGGAAGATTATTAATACCACTAAATATATTTGGCACAAGATACTCGCTTACAATTTGACCGTCATTATCAAATACACAAACTGTGTTTGTATGATTTTCACTTGAATATACATTCGTTGTACCTGCCGATATTGAGTATGTATACTCTTTTCTGTCACCCTGCTGTGCAACACCGTTTTTATAGCCGTACTCAATAATCTCTCTTACCGAGTAATTATTAAATGTGTATTGCATTTTTTGAACAGGTGTATTGTTATCGTAAAGAGTAATTGTGGCGGGTTTTTTATCTGTATATGTAATTTGTACCGACTTGCCGTTTGGATAATTTACCGCTGTAAGCAAATTGTTATTGTAAGCGTATGTAATTTGACTGCCGTCAGGCGCGGTAATTGAAGTCAGGAAATTGTTATCATCATATAAGAAACTAAACTCTCTGTTTACCGCATCCTTAACTGATGTAATTTTGTTATCGGTATATACAATTTCCATTGTATTGTTATTTTCATCAGTAATTTTAATTAGTCTGCCATTTCCATCAAACAAATACTTATCACCGTTATCTAAAATATGGGTTTCTGCATTATACTCAAGCTCGCCGTCTTCTTCGCTTGTTTTATAAATATCATCATTGGTTTGCTTAAAGTAAATTTCTTCACCGTTTTCGCCTGTGTAAATATAATTGCCGTCACCATCCGTAACCATACTTTGCATAATATTAAGCTTAAAGCCCAAGCCCAACTTCATAGCTTCAAAATCTGCAACGTTAAGACCGATAGAGCTATTAACGGTATACTGTTGATTGTATAGTAGGCTGTTATACAAATGCTTAATTGTTACAGGCATTCTATTTCCGCCCCAAGCAAAATCCTCGCTTTCAAACATAAGGTTACCGTACTGTAAATCAATACTGCCCTGACCAAAACGGCCTAATTCGTGACTGTCATATCGGTAATCGGTATTAACTCCATAGTTTGCTTCGTAAGTAATTGTAAGCTTGGGCGGATATTCACTGCTTGTACCGTAGATGGTAGTATAACTCTCTTGCTGTAAATTGTTACCTGCCGGTTTAACTAATAACTGAAGATAACTGTCACCATCTTCAATACACTTTTCAAAAGCATCCATAATATCAAAGGTATATGCAATTACTTCTTCACCGTTAGGTTGCTTTATTTTTACATAATCACACAAATCTCCACATTCAGAAATAGAACAACCCGGATACACACCCGAAGCAAATGGATATATACCCAACTTGCAATTTTGTTCAGTTGCACTTGACGAAGGTTTTTGATACAAAGTAAGCTTTGCTTTTTTAAAACGATAGTTTTTTGAAATATTAGGCATGTCGCTTATTAGGTATAGTGAATTATTTTCCATTGTGGACGTATATGTTCCAAACGCACCGCCTACATTATCATAACTCACTCCTAACGTTAATGAACTATATTCAAATCCCACTACACGTAGATAGTAAGTCTTACCAAAATCAAGAGAAAATGAAGCTTTTTGACTTCCTGTTTCATCACTTGCAACAAGATTTCCCTCAAAATCATAAATATACATATTGGGAGATGGCTCTCTGCCACTGTAGAGAAAAATATTATATATACCCTCCCCACCATTTAAGTGAGCCGATTTCACATTAGTAAGTATTTTATACCAACTTTCCAGTCCTTCACCTATACCGGTTTGCAAGAAAGAATTATAGCCAACCGTTTCGGCGGTAAGCATTCTCTCATAAAAAGCATTTCCTGTACTTTTTGGTGCAGTAAACGAAATTGTATTATCAATATTTGTTTTAGTTACACCTACTATATGATTTTCGGCTTGATAAAAAAATCCATCACTCACAATACTTTGTAAATAAATTTGATTTGTCGGTATTGTAATTTCCTTTTCATTCATTTTTAATTTATTGTTTATTTCGCTCATAGTTAGAGCCTCCTTTTAAAATTTATATTCTTAAGAAAAACAGTCTTTTATTTACTGAATTTAGCTTTCAAGCTCTGGCAAGCCTTTAATAGAGATTAAAAGCGACACCAAGCCCGATAGAACCGACGCCGATACTACCAACCGCCAATCCACCTGCGAGATTACAGCCGATGTACCAATAGTTGCAATTGCCGTTTCAGCCACCGTTTTTATTGCGCGCACACCCGCCGCTTTAAGCCATTTTAAAAGCTTTTTCTTCATTATTTCACCCCCAATATCTTTTGCCAAGTTGTAAGTCCTACTTGGCCGTCTATAATAAGCCTGTTTTTCTTTTGAAATTCTTTTACAGCCTTTTGTGTTTTACTGCCAAATTTTCCGTCTGCCTTAACCCCTACCGCCGTTTGCACAATTTCGGTAAGGTTTTTATACTTATATGTAAGCCTTTTTTTGCATACCGCTAACTTTGCTACCGCTCGGCACTCGTCACCCCATATACCGTCTGCGCCGCATTTAGAAAAAGTAAAGCCGTCCTTAATAGCCGCCTTTTGCCACGCTAAAACCTTATTGCTTTTATTAGTTTGCGGTGTGCTTTGTTTAGCTATAGCTTTCTTAAGCTCTGCCTTGTTTGCAATAACCTCCACACAAGCCTCCGCTACCGCTTCGGCAAATTTTTCGGTTAAAATAATCGGCACATCGGTTTTAGAGTCCATAAAGCCACATTCTAACAAAACACATGGCATATTACTTTCTCTACATTCGTGCAAATTGGCTTTACATATACCTTGCGCACGGTTGCCCTTTAATTTGGTTTTATCTACCACCGCCTTATAAAGTGCCTTTTGCCATTCCAGGCTTTGCTTGCTCGCTTTAGTGTAAATGTATGCTTCTATACCACCGCCCGATTTACCGTTTATACCTGCATTGTGGTGAATAGACAAATAAAAATCTGCCAAAAAGTCATTAGCCGCATCAGTCCTCTTTTTAAGCGAAATATCCCTCTGTCCTGTTCTGTCGTCAAGCCGCAGAATTGTAATTCCGTCATAGCTTTCTAACTTTTCTTCAATTTTTTCGCAAATACGGCTGTTTAAGTACCATTCGCGTGTACAGTTTTTGTCAAGCTTTTTAAGGCATCTCTTACCCAAGGTATTCATACCGTGACCTGCATTTAGTGCTAATTTAAACATTGTTTTTTCTCCTTTTTATTGATTGTAATAAGCCCTTAAAACTTCAAAGGCTCTGTTTTTAATGCTGTTTACCGCCTGTCTTGTAGTTCCCATCATTTTGGATATTTCTACATCGTTATAACCATATATGTACTTGCCCATTAACACCATTTTTTGTTTGGGGGTTAAAACTTTAAAAGCATCGGGCAACATAATTTTCTCGTCATAACAATCTTCTTTAGCGCCTGAAATTTCAAACAACGGTAAGGTTTTTTGTATTCTCTCGATTTGCTTTTTTAAAAGGTCTAAATATCGGTTTCTAATCGATACTGCTATGTATTTTTGAATGGTATAAGAATAATCGCTTGAAAACCTTGTTAAATCCAATTTGTGAAGCAGCTCAATTAAAAACAAATTAAGCTCCGAAAGCGTTTCTTCATAATCCACTCTTGCGGCATATAGCCGTATCAGTCTTTTAAAAACCTTGTAAATCAATAAAAACGACTGCGTATCCCCTTTTTTAAAGCCTATAATCAATTTTTTTAAAATTTCGTTGCACATTTTCAACATCCTTTCACCCATAAGTAACTGTAGGATGAAAATTTGTAAACGTGCATTTAAAAATTTTCATAATTTCTACAGTCACACAATCAACTATATTGTTTTAGGTGACTCGAAATTTGTTGAAAAAACAAGTAAAACCCATTTTTTAGAAAAAAATGGGTTTTTTAAGGGTTATTTTCTTAAATTTAGTTGTTTTTTGCATATAAAAAAAGAAAACCCCGACTATTAGTCGAGGTTTCAAAATCAGATATTAAATTTTATTCTAATAATCTCTCAAATAAAGCGTTCGGTAATTGCGGTATCTATATACGCTCAAAACCAAACCTATTCCTAGGAATAAGCACAAAAGCGAAGTGCCGCCTGCCGAGAAGAAAGGCAAAGTAATACCTATTACAGGGGTAATTGACATACACATACCAACATTTATAACTATTTGGGCAAAAAGCATTGAAAACACACCAACCGCTATGTATTTACCCTCTTTTTTAACACAATTGCGAGCAACAGCAAGGCATCTTATACATATTGCAACAAGCAGTATTAAAACCACAATACAACCAAAAAAGCCTAACTCTTCACCTATGGTTACAAATATAAAGTCGTTATGCCCCTCAGGTATACCCGCTTTACCAAGTTGAGTACGCGTACCGTTTAAATAGCCTTCACCCCAAAAACCGCCGTTTGCAAGCGCCATTCTTCCACAGTACTGTTGCCAGCCCACGCCCTTAATATCGCCTTCAATATCGAACATATTTAAAATACGCTCGCGGTGTTGGTCGTTTAAAATCAAGAAATAGGCAATAGGCGAAGCTACCAACAATGCCGTAAATGCACCCGCAAAATACTTCCAAGAAACGCCTGCCGCCATTAGCATAAATATTACCATAACCGCGAACACAAGCGCAGTACCCGCATCACCCTGAATAAAAATAAGCAAAACAGGGAATGCCGCGTGAATACACACAGGCAATAAATATTTTATTTTATTTATGTTTTTAGAGACCTTACCCAAATGCATAGAAAAGGTTACAATAAAGCAGATTTTCATAAGCTCTGACGGTTGAAAGGTTGTAAAGCCCAAATTAAGCCAAGCCTTATCGTCGGTTCCTTCGGGTGCAAAGCCTATGAAAAAGGTTAAAATTACAGGTATTACACCCAACGCAGCGGCAAAATACCACTTGTTTAAAAACTTTTCAAAATCTATTGTAGAAATTACACACGCCGCTATTATGCCCGCAAACATACAAAATGTTTGTACAAAAAACGGGCGGATGCTTCCTTTATAATTTGTTGCCGAATAAACTGCCATACAGCCGTAAGCAGACGCAAAAAATGTTAGCAACAACAATATTTTATCAGATTCGCGAACAAAGTCGGCAATCTTTCCTAATAAATATCTCAATTTATTCCTCCATAAAAATACTAACTTAAGTATATATTATTTTTTATAAATATTCAAGTGCCTTAAAATAATTTTAATAAACTCTTTATAAACTTGGAAGAATATGTTATACTTATATGTAAAATGTTACGAAAGGCAAAATTTATGGAATGTTTTATATCTAAAAGTCCTACTGACACTGAAAATATAGGAAAAGCCTTAGGCGAAAAAATAAATAGCGGTGTAGTTATCGCCTTTATAGGCGGGCTTGGTATGGGTAAAACCTGTTTCACACGCGGCTTAGCTTTGGGGCTTGGCTCAACCGATACCGTAACCTCCCCTACTTTTGCACTTGTTAATGAATATTTAAGCGGTAGGCTTCCGCTTTATCATTTTGATATGTACCGTATTTCAGGGTGGGAAGACCTTTATTCAACAGGCTTTTTTGATTACATAGACGAGGGCGGTGTTTTAGCTTGTGAGTGGAGTGAAAATATAGAAAGTGCTCTGCCCGAAAACACTGTGTTTGTTGAATTTGAGCGTTTAAGCGATACCGAGCGTAAAATCACCATTAAAAACAGAGGTGAAAATTAATGAAAATTTTAAGTATGGAATGTTCGGCTACACCTGCATCAGTAGCGGTAATCGAAGATGGCAAGGTTTTAGCTTCAAGCTTTGTAAATGTAAAACTTACACATTCTCAAACCCTTATGCCAATGGTTGAAAACATTTTGAATTCGGCAAAGCTTAACATAAGCGATATTGACGGTTTGGCTATCAGCAACGGTCCCGGCTCTTTTACTGGAGTTAGAATAGGGATTAGTGCACTGAAAGGCATTGCAGCGCCCAAAAATTTGCCCTGCGCGGCGGTTTCAACCTTGCGTGCTATGGCAGAAAACTACCGTGGTACTGACTGCTACATTTGTGCGGTTATGGATGCCAGATGCGACCAAGTTTATAACGCTATTTTTGAAATTAAAAATACCGAAGTTATAAGAATATGTGAAGACCGCGCGCTTATGTGTAATGAGTTGGCCGAAGAAATTATAAACAATTATGGGAATACTGATAAATGCGTTATAATTGTAGGTGATGGAACCGATATATTCTTCCCGTTTGTAGAAAATATAAATAATGTGCGTAAAGCATCTCCCTCTCTTCGTTTTCAAAATGCAGTAGGTGTTGGACTCGTAGCTGAGCACAAATTCAAAAATGGTAATATTTTAAGTGCCGATGCACTTCTTCCCTTTTATTTAAGACTTCCCCAAGCAGAAAGAGAATTAAAACAAAAGCAAGAAAACACATAAAAAAATGCGTCCTTTTAAGAGTCGTACTCTAAAGGACAGTTTTAAAATTTATTCTCATCACTCTGCCGATTTCTTGGCAGGGTGATTTTGTATCTGTTGCAAAATATATTCCTTTTTGATATAATGAATCAAGAATAAAATTATATATTTGTGAGGAAACAATGGCTAAGAAAATAACTAAAAGAAAAAGAGAAAGGCAAAAGCAGGCAAGAATTAATTTTTACATAGATGCATTGTTGTCTTTCTTTGTAATAATTTTACCTTTAATTGCTATAATTCTCTATGCATTTGGAGTTGACATTCCCAAGATAGTCCTTGTAATATACGTATCCGTAGTTTTTATAGCTGCGGGGGTTTTGTTTATTACTTTTACTACACTTGAAAAATTTGGTTTTGGAAAAGCAGGAGAATATTTTAATAAGTTAACTGGATGGAAACAGTTGTCAAAAAAAGAAGCGAAAGCAAACACGGGTGTTTTCGGTGGCGTTATGATTGCAATAGGTTTGTTCTTTGCAATATTGACAATTATATATTGTTAAACACTATCACATAATGCCCCTCTTTTTACCCATTTAACCATAGGCTGCAATAAATTGTGAGCAAGGTTAGGGTTTTAGGTTCTCCTAACAAGTGACATTTGGCGCCAAAATGTCCTGCTTGTCAAGGTATGAGACAAAATTAAAAGCTGTGTAGAAAATTTCTACACAGCTTTTTACTGTCCTCTAGAATACAACCCTTATAAGGACGCATTTTTTTAAAGTAACTTAATTATAAATTCGCAAACAAACACAATAGCGCAACAGCTAACCGCCACACCGAAAAGGCTTACTCCCAAATAGGCTAATAAAATACCTACTATAAACGATACAAGCCCCGCTAACACACTATCGGTTGTTTCTATAATAGCGGGAAAAGTCATAACCGCCAATGTTATATAAGGTACATAATATAAGAATGAACGTAGTGTTACATTTTTTATTCTTTTACGGATAATAGTTAGTGGTAAAACCCTTATTAAAAAGGTTACCAAAAACATTATACCGATATATATGTAAGTATTATTCATCTGTTTCTTCCTCCTTCACAGGAAAAAGAATAGCCGCCACAAAGCCTATAGCCACAGTTAAAATCATAATACGAATGCCTGAAGAAATACCTGAAAACAAGGGTATTTTCGCAAAGGCAAAGCTTAGAGCAAAGGAAACTGTGACTATGCCTGCAATAATTTTATTTTGCTTTGCAGGCGGTATTATAATTGCTAAAAACATACCGTAAATACCAACGCTTAAAGCGTTTACAATGCTATGGGGCAATACATTACCGATTATAACCCCTAGTGCCGCTCCAGTTGCCCAAGACGGAATGGTAACAGTCATAGCGCCATAATTATAATATGGGCATAAATTCCCTTTAACCGCCATAGAAATTCCGAAAATTTCATCTGTTAAATCAAAACCGATAAATAGTCTATGTAAAAGCGGAGTTTTGGGCGAAAGCTTTTGACTTAATGCGCAAGACATTAAAAAATACCTTATATTAACCACAAGGATTGTAAGCGCCATATCTAAATAAGACACATTTTCTGCAATTGCTCTAAAACCGGCATAACCGCCTGCCGAAGCGTTTGTTAAGGCGGTAGCAATAAATGTTTGTAAAGCGGTAAGCCCACTGTTTTTGGCAGTAATACCAAGCGTAAAGGCAACTGCAAAGTAACCGAGCGCTATTGGTATTCCGTCCACCAAACCCTTTTTGTACCATTCTCTTAGTTTCAAAAATATCACCAAGGCTTATTTTACGATAAATTGTCTTTTAAGTCAATATTTTTCACCGTTTGCAATTAAAAACATAGAATATATTGAAGTTGCAAATAACAACTTAAAAAATTTTAGGAGGCTATTCTATGGCAGATTTACGAAACGGCTGTACACCCAACGGTGATTTTAGAGAAGCCGTATGCATTGATGCCGGCAGAGTTTATGACTCATGCTGTGACCGCGATTGTCTTGAGGACTTGCGGTGTTTCTTTTTGCCCGAAACCCAAGCGCTTATAGACAATGCTTTGAGTGTACGACTCAGAAGCGCGGAAGTACTTAATGTTTATATTGATGTTGAACCTGTAAACTTTAACAAAGGCTACTATTCCTGTGACCTTACCTTCTTTTTCCTTCTTTCATTCGACCTTTACACTAGTACTCGCGGATGTCCTACTGTAATTAACGGTATTGCATCCTTTAACAAAAAGGTTATTTTGTTCGGCAGTGAGGGTAACGTTAAAACCTATTCAAATGTTTTTGGCGAAGAATGTGTATGCCAAAGCAATCCTGCTGTCAGAAGCAATAATATGCCAAAATGCGTTGTAAGCACAGTCGACCCTGTACCTTTAAGTGCACGTATATGTGAAATTCGCGACTGTTACGAAAGTGTTTGTTGTATTCCTGAGAGTGTATGCGAAGCAATCGGTGGTAATGTTGTAACCGACCTTCGAAACGGCACTCCTACAATATTTGCCACCATCGGTTTATTCTCAATTGTTCAGCTTATCCGTAATGTTCAAATGCTTATTCCCGTGTATGATTTTTGCATACCCGATAAGCATTGCAAAAGTTCAATTGATCACCCTTGCGATACCTTTAGCAAAATTCAATTCCCACTTGACGACTTTTTCCCGCCGCGCACTTACGAGGAAGATTGCAGTCCAACCTGTAGCTGTTCTGATACAGACATCGACGAATAAAACAACAAAGAGAGTCAAAATTACAACAGTTTCGACTCTCTTTTTACATAATATGTTTTAAAATGGTCTAAACAGAAACAACGCCGTAAAATATCCTACAACAATCAAAGTAATTGCCGCTAAAGTAATAAGCATTGATTTTAAAATAAGCCTTAAGTTTCGGTTTTTCATAGCATCACCCTAAACATTCTGCCCAATTTGGAGGAATTTTATGACAGTATCCGACTATTCCAACAAAAAAAGGCAGTATAAACCAACAAAGGAACACCTGTTTATCTTCCCTGACTCCGAAAGTATGATAACAAGTATTTTGTTTTTATACCGCCATAAATACAATTTTAAAAGTATGCTTTATAAAACTGAAAACGATTATAGGCTTATTATTAAATGCAAACGAATAAAAGCCCCACTTTTATGCTTAAATGAATTTTGTAAAAGACATTCAAGCAATATTATTGAAGCCGCATTCACTAAAGAATACGGCAAGCTGCTCATAAGCAAAAACACCATAAAAACTATTGGTAAATACTTTTTTAAAGAGACTTAAGATGTTCAATTCTCTCACGCATTTTATCGCCGAAAAGATAGCTACCCGCTACGAGCACGTCCACACCCGCTTGGGTTGCCAACGGTGCGGTTTCGGAATTTATACCGCCGTCAATTTCGATAAGGGTATTATAGCCTTTATCGTCGATTTCTTTTCTCAAAGCCTTTACCTTCTCCAAAGAGTCAGGCATAAAGGATTGACCGCCAAAGCCGGGTTCAACCGACATAACAAGCACCATATCGCAAAGGGGTAAAAATTCAAAAATTTGCTCTGCTTTGGTACAGGGCTTAATTGTGAGACAGGTTTTAGCGCCGCACTCCCTTATTTTTTTAAGGGTTTCGGTAACATTACTGCCCGCTTCATAATGAAAGCCTAAATAATCGGCATCTTTTGCAAACTCCTCAACATATCTATGAGGACGGTCAATCATAAGATGAACATCAATAGGTATACTGGTAGCGCTCTTAACCTGCTTTAAAATAGGATTAGCAAAAGACATATTTGGAACAAAGGTACCGTCCATAACATCAAAATGAATCATATCCGCCTTATTTTCTTCTAGCTTTTTAAGCTCATCTTTTAAATTTAAAAAATCTGCCGCTAAAATCGACGGTGCTATTTTTACTGCCATAATATACCTCTTCTAAATAAAATATTATAATATAATTTTATACTCTAACATATGCTTTGTCAACAAAAAAGGCTCTACAAAATAAATTTGTAAAGCCTTTTTATTATTCTTTTTGCATTTTGGTATAAATAATCCAACCGACAGCACTTATAAGCAATGTGACAGAAAAAACAATTATTGCAAAGGTGTATTTTTCTGTGCCCAAAAAGCTTCCGCCAATAGTAGAAGTTATAACCGACGGAATACGCGCAAAGGTTGCAATAATTAAAAAGTGACTAAACTTAATGTCAGTAATGCCTACAAAATATGTTAATAAATCCTTAGGCGTACCCGGGAGAAAAAACATTAAAAACACAAGCGCCGCTACGCGCTTTTTATTTTGCAAAAACTTAAGTGATTTTATTTTTTCAAGTGAAAAAAATACTTCTACAAGCTTTATACCAAACTTTCTAACAAGTAAAAATACAGCAAGACTTCCAAGCGCTATTCCTATAAGACAAAGTATTGTTCCCATGGCCGCACCGAAAGCGTAGCCCGCACCGATTTCGAGCGGTTCACCAGGCACTAATGCAATAATTACCTGAAAGGTAACCATAAGCACAAAGTACACCTTGCCCATAAAACCGCTATCGTCTACCCAAGCACGAAAACGCTCAGGTTCTGATACAAACTGCACCATAGGTCGACCGATAAACCAACCTACCCCTACGCAAAAAACCAAGAAGGCAATTATAGAGAAAGCGCTTAAAATTTTCCTTGTTTTGTCTGTCATAATTATAATTCCTGCTTATTATTGTTTTAACTCGAACTCCACCGTAGCCTTAAATAAATCGCCATCGGTTTCGATTTTGATTTCACCGTTTTGAAGCTCTACAAGACTTTTCGCTATGGAAAGCCCTAACCCGCTACCTTCGGTATTGCGCGACTTATCACCACGCACAAACCTTTCCATAAGTTCTTCTTTTGGAATATCAATTTGGTAGTTTGAAATATTTTTGAAAACAACTAATACCTTATTCTCGCGGACTAAAAGTTCAATATAAGCGCGTGTACCGCTTTGCGAGTATTTACAAATATTACTTAAAAGATTTTCAAAAACACGCCAAAGATGTCTTGCATCTGCTTCTATGATAACATTTTCGCGTTCAATTTTCAATAGCGGAATTACCTGTGCCTTTTTTAAGCGCTCATCGAATTCGCCTAATGCCTGTTGTAAAAGTACACCAACATCGCAGCTTTCAAAATTAACAACTATATTACCTGTGGTTGCTTTTGATGCTTCTACCAAATCTACAACCAACTTTTTAAGCCGTTCACTATGTCGGTCAATTACCGAAATATATTCCACCGCTGTCTGATTTTCGATTTGCTCTTTTTTAAGCAAATCAACGTAGTTTACTATTGACGTAAGCGGAGTTTTAATATCGTGCGAAACATTGGTAATGAGCTCGGTTTTAAAACGCTCACTCTTTATTTTTTCGTTTAATGCTATCTGCATACCGTCATTAATATTGTTAAGAGTTTCGGCAAAGCCTTTAAAATCAAGGAACATATACTTCGTATCAATTTTATGCTCATAATCGCCTGCGGCAAGCCTTTCGCCGCCCTTTTTTATGCGGTTAAGAGTTATTGCTATATGCAAAACAACAGCTAATAAAATTATATTAATTAAAATAAATCCTACAGCCAAATTATCTGGCTCATAGCAGTTAAAAGCAAAAAAGACAAACTCAAAGAATAAAATCACCGCTAATTCTAAAATAAAACGCCAAATTAGTGGTATTCTTCTTAGATGATATACCGTAAAGCGCGCAATCCTTTTAATTACCTTGAAAAGACATTTAAAAACCTTGTATATTACCGTGTTTGTAAAAAGCGTTCCTGTTTTAACCCTTGTTGCAAAGGTCATTGTAAGACCTAACAAAAGAAAATAAAGCACAGTACAACCAAAGAATAAAGCAATTACACCTTCGGCGCCTTCATAAAAAATATCAAGCATAGCCATTGTACCAAAAATAGATACCGTAGCAACCGCCGCAGTATAAATATCAAAAGGTATTTTATCCATAGCGTTAAGCTTTATATAGCTGTAGGCATCCCTATGCCCTGCACTGCAATAAAGATAACACAATAACACTATAAAAGCTATAAGCGAAAGTATTACAAACACTATCATTGCATAGCGTAGCTTATGTCCCGTAATAATTAACTGTCTTACAATAGAGAATATATCATTTTCCTGCATTTCATCAGCAAGATATACTGTATAAATATAATCTTCGGTATAGTGTTGCTGTGAAGTAATAATTTTTTCACCTTTGTAGTTAGATGCAATATTCTTACCGTCTACAGTTTCTATAGTATAAAAAAGATTACTATCCTTGTAATAATAGTCAATTTCACGCCCTAAATCGTGATATCCTGCTAATGTATAACACTCTCCGTATACCATATCACTTAAGATATTTTCCTGTACATTCTTTGAAGAATTAAAATAAAAATTAAAATACCCCATAACCGCAACTGCCACTGTAGACAGAACAAGAACAAGTGCCATTACATAGGATAGTATAACTGCTGTAATTTTCATAGGCAAACTACATTTTAAGTTTTTCATAGCCTACTCCCCTTTTCTATTTTATATCCGTGTGCCCATACTACCTTAAGGTATCTAGGCTCGGCAGGATTAATTTCAATTTTTTCGCGAAGATGCCTTATATGTACAGCCACAACACCCTCGTTACCGAAGCATTCCTCTTTCCACACCCTGCGGTAAATTTCCTTAGGACTCATAACCTTGCCTGCGTTTTCCATTAAAAGACGCAAAATATCAAATTCTAGGGGTGTAAGACTTACTGCCTGTCCGTCTACAAAAACCTCTTTAGTTGCTGTGTTAAGCTCAATATTCCCAACAGTAATAGTGTCTTTTCTGCTATTGCCGCCAAGCTCCATATAACGCCGAAGTTGAGAACGCACACGCGCTACAACTTCAACGGGATTAAAGGGTTTTGTTATGTAGTCGTCCGCCCCTACATTAAGTCCTAATATCTTATCGGTATCTTCACCTTTTGCGGAAAGGAAAATAACAGGAACATTAGAACCTTCTCGAAGCCTTGCTGTAGCAGTAACCCCATCGCAAACGGGCATCATAATATCCATAAGCACTAAATGAATTTCGCTTTTTTCTACAATTTCAAGTGCTTCATTACCGTTATATGCTTTAAAAATATTATACCCTTCGGTTTTAAGGTAAATTTCAAGCGCTGTTACAATATCCTTTTCGTCATCGCAAATTAAAATATTATACATTCTCTCACCTCACATTTATTCTACCACTTATTTGTTTAAGAAAAAAGTGGGGAAATTATTAAGTTTTTATTAAGATTGCTTTTTATAATAAAAAATGGTATTATATATATGGTTCCCTTGTGTAAAGGAAAACTTTAAAAGCATAAGATTTCTCACATTCGTTCAAAATGACAATAAAGCCGCATAAGAAACATTTACAACTCATCAGGGAGTAAATCTATGAAATACGAAATTTTGCAAAGCTGTCCTAACATAATACGTGATTTTTTAACCTACAATGAAACAATTAAGGGTAAGTCTTCTCTATCAGTTGAAGGCTATTATTTAGACCTTCAAAGCTTTTTTCGCTACATACTGCTTGTTCGCGGCCTTGTAGACAGCAAGTCCGAATTTTCAGAAATAGAAATCAATACAGTAAGCATAGACTTAATAAAAACAATCACTATTTCAGACCTTTATGCCTATCTTGTTTTTTGCAAAAATGAGCGTGGAAATAACGCAGCAACAAGGGCACGCAAAACATCTACGCTTAGAATATTTTTTAAATATCTTTGCGAACAAACACATCAGTTAGACTCTAACCCTGCGCTTATGCTTGAATCCCCAAAGGTTAAGCAGTCACTACCTAAACATTTGACTCTTGAAGATTCTATAGAGCTTTTAAACTCGGTTGATGGCCCTAACCAAAAGCGTGATTTTTGTATTTTAACCCTGTTTTTAAACTGCGGATTGCGTTTAGCAGAGCTTTGCTCACTCAATGTTGGAAACATTAAGCCAGACGGCACTATGACGGTTATTGGTAAAGGTAATAAAGAGCGGCTTGTGTATTTAAATGATGCATGCTTGAATGCCGTAAAAGAATATCTTGCTGTAAGACCTACGGAAGATATAAATTTTGCTGACCGTAACGCCTTGTTTATTAGCCGTAACCACCGCCGAATAAGTAATAAAACCGTTCAGCACATAGTTAAAACCTATCTTGAAAAAGCGGGGCTTGGCGGTCAGGGTTTTTCAACCCACAAGCTAAGGCACACCGCAGCCACGCTTATGTATCAGCACGGACAGGTTGATATACGCGTTTTAAAGGATATTTTAGGGCATTCTAACCTTGGCACCACCCAAATTTATACCCATGTATCTGATAGCCAAATAAAGAACGCTATAGATTCAAACCCTTTGAGTAATGTTAAAAACAAAAAATAGTAAAAGCCATCTCGTAAAGAGATGGCTTTTATTCAATGTAATTAAGAGCAACAAAATTACCTAACGGACAATCCAGAGGCTTGTCACTACAATGTGTCTATATAGATTAAGCGGAAAATAATTACGCATTCTGCATTACGAATTACCAATTAGCAAGATTGCCACAGCCGATAAATCGGATTCGCAATGACTATATTTATTAAAAATAATTACACATTACACATTCAAAAACGGCTCTTTGTCAATAGTTGGGGTAAAGAGTTAAAATGAAAATGTTTTATGCAAGCAGTCGCAATTAAGCGGCTGCTTGTTGCGTTTTGAGTTGTTGATGAGAAAATATATGTAAAATACGGTTTCTGAATCGCTTAAAATT
>JAFQOJ010000056.1 GCA_017403265.1 Clostridia bacterium | reverse complement strand
CACGTTGTTTTTAATGGAAAAGACGAGAGCATAGACCTGGCACCTCATCCTCTGATGACGGTAAAAATTCCGTTTGAAAGACCCGTTAAAAAAGGCTCATTATTAAGAATTAAAGAAATTTAATGTTTGTATTAAGCCTCCTTAGGTAAAACTACTTAGGGAGGTCTTTTTATGCAGAAAAGAAAAACAGAAATTAGAATAGTTGCGGTGTTTTTAGCTTTTTTACTTTTAATGCTTTTATGTCTTCTGCGTATTTATAGCATAAATGACGCTAATGCTGTATCAGTTGCAAGACAAAAAAATATGTATAAATTAGAAATATCCAGCCTGCGAGGTACAATCTTCGATAAAAATCTTTTGCCACTTACCAATAATACAAAGAAAACCGTCGCAATTGTTCCTCCGACTGTTAGGGCAATTACGGCTATAAGCACTGTTTTGGAGGGAGAAACGCTTAAAAACACCTTAGAAAATTTAAAAAACGGAAAGCCCGTTGTAGTAGAGGTCGAAAAGCAGGTAAGCTGTGATGAAATCACATATATAGACACCTATGTTCACAATAACAGTGAGCTTTTGTGTCCGCAGTTAATTGGCTATACTAATACCGAAAACCACGGTGTTACTGGCATCGAATACGCTTTTGATGATTTACTTTTCAGTGAGGAAAGCCTCAATGCTTATTTCGCACGTGATGCGGTAGGTAATTTATTGGGCGGTGTAAAGGCAGAAATTACAGGGGATACTTCGGTTGTTAAAGGCGGTGTCGCCCTTACAATAGATAAAGCTATTCAAACCGTTACTAAAGAGGCTATGAAAACGGTTACAAGCGGTGCTGCCGTTGTTATGGAGGTAGGCACCGGTAAAATCAGAGCAATTGTAAGTAATCCGGAATTTGATGTTACAAATATTGCAGATAGTTTTACGGCTGAAAACTCACCGCTTGTTAATAAGGCACTTGCATCCTATAATGTAGGCTCTGTTTTCAAGCCTTGTGTTGCCGCAGCAGTATTAGAACAACAAAGACATTCCAATTTTTCGGTTAATTGTAGGGGAAGTGTAACTATAGCAGGGCACACCTTTAAATGCCATAAAGCAGCCGGTCACGGCGTTGTGGATATATGTGATGCACTTGCCTTTTCCTGTAACTCGTTTTTTTATGAAATTTCACAGGTAATAGGGAAAAATACAATATATAATACGGCTTCCACGCTTAATTTCGGCAACAGTATTGATATTGGAAGAATACGTACAGACAAGGGCAATTTACCGCTTCCAGATGAATTGGATAACAATACTACACTTGCTAATTTATCAATCGGTCAGGGTAGTCTGCTTTTAAGTCCTGTTTCAATATTAACACTATATGAATCAATAGCAAACGGTGGTGTTTATCATACTCCTACAATTATAGAGGGTAGTGTTAAAAAAGGTGTTTTAGAAAGCAATAAGGCTGTAGCACCAACACGTGCTATGAGCAAAGAAACGGCAGAAACTCTTAAAAATTATTTATGTAATGTTTTAACTGTTGGTACGGGTGAAGAGGCTTTAACCGAACTTTGTACTTCGGCAGGGAAAACCGCTACTGCAGAAACCGGTTGGCGCAAGGGTGATAGGTTAATAGTAAATTCTTGGTTTTGCGGTTTTTTCCCAGTAGAGAATCCGAAATATGTTGTAGTTGTGCTTATTGAAGATGAATTTTTAAACGGTACAAGCGGTGCACCTATTTATAAAAAGATTGCAGACGGTATAACTTTCTTGGAAAATCAACTGCAGAAGATTAAATAAATTGACAAAGATTTTTAGTGTGTGGTACAATGTATTAGAATATTAAAACTTGGGGTT
>JAFQOJ010000055.1 GCA_017403265.1 Clostridia bacterium | reverse complement strand
GTGCACCAGTTGTTCTGCCAAGGGCATAGCTGGGCAGCTAAGTATGGATTGGATAAACGCTGAAAGCATCTAAGCGTGAAGCCAACCTCAAGATAAGATTTCCCATAGCATAAGCTAGTAAGGTCCCCGGAAGACTACCGGGTTGATAGGCTGCAAGTGTAAGCGTGGTGACACGTGTGCTAGGCAGTACTAATAGACCGAGGGCTTGACCTATTTTTTCGATCCTTCGCTTCTTTACTTGTTCAGTTTTCAGGGTGTGAGTAATAAGTAACACACAGAGATAGCGCTTGTTATCTCTGTTTTTTTATGTTATAATTTTTTCGGTGGTGATTATTTTGTATAATTTATATACTGTTGTATTAAAAGATACCGAATCTTCGGTGCATATAGAAACTGATGATTTAATTTCTATTGTGGTAATAGGCGTCATAATGCTGGTTTTAGCTATTGGAATTATAAATGCTTTTATAAGAGAAATGAAAAAACGCAAGCAACTTTTAAAGGATTTTGAAAAACCTATTGAATTATCACCAATTACCGAAGTTGATGCAGTAGTAGTAAAGAAAAAATGCTTTGTAAAAAGCTGTGGTACAAAAATGCCCGAAAGTGTAAGAGAGTTTTATTTAACATTCTCAACTTTTTCAGGGGAATATAAGCGATATTCTGTTAGTGAGGAACTTTATCTTTCGGTAGATGAGGGCGTTTCTGGTACAATAGCACTTGTTGATGATGAATTTTTTGATTTTTATTTCGAAGGATGAGAGGCATTTAATATTTTCTGTTGCCAAAAAGGATTTTTTATGTTACACTAACATAAAAGGTATTTTGAATATTAAAAATAGAGGTATTCATTATGAAAGATTTTTTGCCCGTAAGTAATACCATGGTAGGTATATCTTGGGGATTGCTTATTGCTATGATAGTGGCTCTAATAATATTTACTGCTGTTTTACTTGTAAAGCTTAAAAAACTTAAAGAGTACATAACCAAAGAAAAGGTTGATATAGCAGCTACTATTATTTCTATTATACTAATTGCGATGTGTATAGGTGGAATAATTGTGTACATATTCTGTATGAATGCTTTTGTGTAGTAGTAATTGTTTTAAGATGGGCTTTTGCCCATCTTTCTTTGTATTAAACTGTTTACAATAAGCAGAAATTATGATATAGTATCATACTGTGAATAGAAGATATTTATAACAAACAAGGTGTGAAAATGAGTATAACTAAGATTAAAAATAAGCTTGTAGGTGACCGTGCATTTTATGCGCGTGTATTCTCGATTTTACTGCCAATGATAATACAAAATACAGTTACAAATGTGGTTAGTTTGCTTGATAATATTATGGTTGGCCGTATTGGAACCTTGCCGATGTCGGCGGTGGCAATAGTAAATCAGCTTATAATAGTTTTAAATTTGTGTATATTTGGGGCGCTTGCGGGAATTGGTATCTTTTCGGCTCAATACTTTGGTGCAGTCGACGAACAAGGCGTTAGACATTGTTTTAGAGCGAAGATGATCATAGGTGTAGTTGTGGTTGCTATTTGCACAGTGGTGTTTTTTGCTTTTCCGCGACCGATGATTTCTGCCTATATTTCAGCCGATACCTCGCCTACTGATGCTGAATTAACACTTAAATATGCTACCGATTATCTTAGGATTATGATAATTGGTCTTTTGCCCTTTGCAATTTCTCAGGTTTTTGGCAGTACGCTAAGAGAAATGGGTGAAACAAAGCTTCCAATGACAGCTAGTCTAACCGCTATTTTTGTTAATTTGATTTTTAATTACTTGCTTATATTCGGTAAATTAGGTTTCCCGAAATTAGGCGTTGTAGGTGCGGCAATAGCTACCGTTATGTCGCGATATGTAGAGATGATCATAATTATTACCTTAACTATAGCGCGCCGAAAGAAATATAGTTTTATTATCGGCGCTTTTAGAAGTCTTTATGTGCCGAAAGCCTTGTGTATTAGCATCTTAAAAAAAGGAACACCGCTTTTCATTAATGAGTTTTTATGGTCCTTAGGCATGGCAATGTTGCTTCAATGCTATTCAGTTAGAGGTATTGAAGTTGTGGCGGCTGCAAATATATCGAATACGGTTAATAATTTATTCAGCGTTGTTTTTATTACAATGGGTAACGCGGTGGCGATTATTTTGGGACAATATCTAGGTGCTAACGAAATTAAAAGGGCTAAAGAGTCAGCTTGGCGTTTATTAGCATTAGCAGTAGCAATTTGTGTGGTTATTGGTGGAGTTTTAGCTATTTTGTCACCCTTCATACCGAATATTTATAAAACAGAGCCTGATGTTCGAGAACTGGCAACCGAATTTTTAATTGTAGTGGCGTTACTTATGCCGATTTATGCGTTTGCTCATAATGCTTATTTTACAATACGCTCGGGCGGAAGAACTTTTATTACTTTTTTATTTGACAGTGCATTCACTTGGGGTGTAAGCGTGCCTGTTGCATACGTGCTTGCTAATTTTACGGCCTTGCCGATAGTAATATTATATTTGCTTGTACAGTCACTTGAATTTGTAAAGTGCATTGTAGGATTCATACTTATTAAAAAGGGAGTATGGGTTAGAAATTTAGTGCAGTCTTAATCAAATGTATAAAATAAAAGAAGTTTGGGTAGTACCCAGGCTTCTTTTATGCTTGTTGGTGTCTTTAGACGTGGAAATAAACCCCCAGTTCTACTGGGGGAAGATAAAAAGAGTAGGGCTACAATAAAAAGTGGCGAGGCTAGTGCCAAGCCACAAAGAAATATTGGAAAGAATTAAACCTCCAAGTATAATGG
>JAFQOJ010000054.1 GCA_017403265.1 Clostridia bacterium | reverse complement strand
GAAGGCAAATAAAAAGCCCCTTTAGGGGCAGCCGGTGAAAGTGTTGCGGTTGGCAAACTTTTCGACGAGCCTATAGGCTCAGCCGGTCTTATGCCCTAAGGGGGGCAGTGCATACTACCGGCACGGCCGGTAGTTATGATTAGGTTCAGTAACAAATGTTGGGGTGTCATTGCGAGAAACAAACTCCTTTCACCAACGCAAAGCGTTGGTCCCCTCCCTCGATGAGGGAGGCTATGATGAAGCAATCTGCAATATCTTTTTAATAGATTGTCACAGGTGTTTTTACACCTTCGCAATGACAAGGATTTCAATTTGTACTTATTTTACCCCAACATTTGAAAAGAACTTTTTTATAATAAAACAGCATATATTTTCAAAAAGAGGACAAAATTTTCGTGTTTTCAAGAAAATAAGACAAATATTTAAAGGAAAAAGGTTTTATTTCGTGATATAATACCTTTGAAAATAAGTCAAAAGGTGGTTAATATGAAAAAAACTAAAAAAATCACATTAAAACTTTTTGCGTTAATTTTGAGCATGGCTGTGCTGGTTGCGGCTTTGCATATACCTTTCACAACCTCTGCGGCAGAGCTTACTAACCTTTTACCAAACGGCACTTTTGATAGTGGCGTTGAGGGATGGAGAAACGGTAATAGTAATTATGCGTCACTTGGCTATGATTCCGATGCAAAGGTGCTTACATATACCAAAACTTCGGCAGGCAACGGCTCTACCTTTTATTCTCAGGCTATTAAGGTAGAGAATAGCGATAGGGTTGTACTTAAATATGATTGTAAGACTACAGTCGCTTTGAATCAAATGGCTACTGTGTATATTTATGCATATACAGCGGATACTGTTGCTTCAAAAGGAACAGACCATTTTACTCCTACCGGTACTGCAGATACCCGTACTTCTGAGTTTATAAGCACTACTACTTCTTGGCAAACAAAGGAATTAAGCTATACTTTGCCTGAAGGTTATTCGTATGCTCAGGTAGTATTTGGTTACCGAGGCGCAGCGGCACAAAATACAGTTCTTAGTATTGATAACGTTTCGCTTTATGCGGTTGATGAAAGCTATGCGATAGACGCTATTGAAAAGGCAATTGTCGCTAATGACCAGACTGCTTTTGATACTTGGATAGCCGATTCGGTTTTAGGTATTGAAAATCTTGATTCTACTAAATATTCCGATTATTTTACGGCACTTAAGAATGAAAATGAAATCACCAAAACAATTATTCAAAAAGTAGTTAATAGTTTAGCGTTTGATGCGCCCAAGTCAATAATTCCAAACGGTACATTTGATACTGATGTAAGCGGTTGGAGTTTATATTATTCAAGTATAGGTTCACTTACTTGGGATTCCTCTTTACAGGCTGCAAGTTTCGAAAAGATAGGAGCGGCCGGACCCGAAATGTATACCGATGCAATTAGGGTTGAAAGCGGCGACCGCCTTTACCTTAATTACGATTTTAAAACTTCGGTAGCTATTACCGACAAAAACAAAACTATCTCTGTTGCCTTATTTGCTTATACCAGTGATGTTGTTGCAAGCAAGGGAACAACAACCTTTGTCCCTGATTCTAATAATGGTAAGTATGTTAGTGAGTTTGTGCTTACTACAACCGAGTGGCAGACAAAACAACTTTCTTACACTATGCCCGAAGGCTACGAATATGTTCAGGTGAGATTTGCTTTCAGAGGCGGTGCGGCACAGAATACTGTGTTGTATTTGGATAATGTAGAATTATTTGTAGTTGATGAAAATTATGCTTTAAACGAAATTCGCAGTGCGATAAATAATGACGACCAAGCATTATTTGATACTTGGATAGCAGATACAGCTTTAGCTATTGAAAACTTAAATGCCGAGTTATATGCAGATTATTTTGAAGCATTAAAAGCTGAAATCATAATTACTAAGGAGGTTATTCAAGCTGTGGTAGATAGCTTTGTAACCCAAGGCCCTGCTTCAATTCTTCCAAACGGTAAATTTGATAAGAATATCGACGGTTGGACTTCTAACAATTCAACACTTGCTTGGGATAACACTGAAAAAGCAATAAAAATGACCAAGCAATCTGCTAATAACGAATTTTGGAGTGCTAAAATACCCGTTAGCGAAGGTCAAGAAGTTTATTTTGAATATGATATAAAGACTTCTGCCATTCTTACAGGTATGGCAACCGCCTTTATTTATGCTTATAACGATTCGGGCGCTAGCCAATACACTTACGAATTTGTAGATACTACAACTGATTGGAGCAGCAAAAAGCTTTCATATACTGTTCCAACAGGTTACACTAGTATTCAAATTAGATTCTCTTTCAGAGGCGCAACACCTGCCGGTACTGTTTTGTATGCAGATAATATGAAGCTTTATGTAGCAGATGCAGAATATGTGCTATATAAGATTGCAGAAGCGGTAAAAAATAACGATAGATTGTTGCTTGGCGACTGGTTGGTTAAAAAATCTTTAGGTCTTCAAAATGTAATTTCTTCTAACAGGGGCGCCTATCTTTCAGAACTCAAAAAAGAAACCGAAGCACTAACAAGAGAAAGCGTGCAGGAGATAATAAACGCTGTTAATGCAGCGCGCGAGGGCGTTTCACTTCTTCAAAACGGAAGCTTTGATACATCTGTAAGTCCTTGGAGAGCATTTTCTAGTGCTACTCCGACTGCCGTATATTTGGACGGCCAAGCTGCCCTTACAAAATCAAGCAATGTGATTTCAATGATGCTTAGTGAAGTTATAGATGTATCTTACGGGGATATACTTCATCTTGAATTTACTGCTAAAGCTAACCGAGATGATGTTCAACTTACCTTTACCAATTCTCAATTTACCGAAGAAGAACTAAGGGATTACGGTGAATTAGCAGGCGAAAGCGGAAAAGAAGCCGCTTCTAAGGTTTTTGAGACATTTAATGTTACTACTACTGCTAATACATTTGTAGCAGACATCAGGGTTGGTAGCGACATTTACGGACTTGTTGCGGCATTATCGCTTGAAAGCGGTAGCACGGGCGATATTGTTTATATTGATAATGTAACAATTAGTCACGGTACTGCTGAATTTGTTAATAATAAATTGAATCTAGCTATAGAAGGCGGTAATATTGAATCCTTTAAGCGCTGGATTAAGCATCAAAATTCAAATATTGTATATGAAAAAATAAAGGTTGATGAAGAGTTTATGACAAATCTTAAGACCGCTAAAATTAAAAAGGGTGAAAATCTTATTGCCGATGAAATAGCATTAGTTTCGGAAAAAAGAGTTACTGATATAGGCTCAAGACTTGAACTTTTTGTGGATGATACCCTTATTGATACCGAAAAAACCACTGCCGAATTAGAGGTTATGAAGCCCGAATTTGCTGGGCAAATTTTAAATGCCAGTGGAGGCTTTGTTTGTGATAATATTGCAAACGAAGTTTACACAGGTCATTTTGATCCTTCGAGAATTACCGAAGATACCCGTCCGTGGGAAAATCTTGGTAGCGATTTTGGCAATGTAATTTATACAGGAGAAAAATATCTATACTATTATCGCGGTGTTGATGAGGAGGTACAGACCGTTGACCGTTATGTAAACGGAACGGGTAACCACGACCCGTCGGTTGCATATTACCTTAATGTTTGTGTTGCAGAAAGCACAGACGGTGTAACCTGGACAAGACCTGAATTAGACCTTTATGATTTTAATTATGAAGGTGAAAACTTACGCAATAACATCATTATCGGCGATATAATGGAAAATTTTGAGGGCAGGCATTTGGCAAGCTTTTGCGCATTTAAGGATGAAAGTGAGAACGCTAACCCCGAAAAGCCGTATAAAGCTATGATGGTAACTGTTATGGCGCGCGGATGGGGCTTCGACTTATTCGCGTTCGAGTCGGCTGACGGTATACATTGGGATTTAATGAATAACGGCGAGCCGGTTATTACTAACGGCAGAAGCGATATTATGGACTCAATGAATGTGGTACTTTGGAGTGAAGAAGACGAAGAATACAAAATGTATTTCAGAATGTGGCAAGACCATCCTGAATATGGGCAACAACGCGCAGTAGCAACTATTTCTTCAAAGGACTTTATAAATTGGACCAGCATTGATACTGAATCAGAGTTTCTTGATTATTATTCTGATAAAACCGATGAAGAACTTATTGAAAGAAACAGTGGATATAACGGAAATCATCCTGACGGATATCAGTTATATACAAATGGTATTCAAGCTTATGACAGAGCATCGCATATCTATATTGGTATGCCTACCCGCTATCTCGGTAACAAAGCACACGAAGTGGCACCCTATTTGGTGGCAGGACGCGATGGTCAAAACTTTAAGTTTTGGGATAATATGTTAATTGAGCCTTCTGCTGAGCTTGGGCGTGATGGAAACCGTTCTAACTATTCGGTTTGCGGTGTATTTAGAACAAGTGAAACCGAGTATTCGTTCTTGGCGGCAAGGGGCTTTAAGGATTCAGGTTGTATTATAGACCGTTTCTCCTTCCGTGTGGATGGCTTTGTAGCAGCTAAGGGAGATAGCTCGGGTAAGGAAATTGTTACGACACCCATAACCTTCAATGGCGATAGCCTTATCTTAAACTATAAAGCCCCCGAGGGTACCGTTCGCGCTCAGCTTACCGATGTGAACGGTAATCCGTTAGAAGGCTTTACTTATGCTGATTGTACAGTCCTTACAGGAGACTCTATTGAACAAGAACTTAGCTGGACAGGTGATTTAACTACAATAAATCAAGCCGTTAAAATTAGCTTTGAGCTTACAAATGCAGAACTTTATTCCTATAAGTTCGCTTGCTCCGAGCATGAGTATGGTAGTGAAAGCGATATAGATTGCGAGATATGCGGCGAAAATCTTGACGTTAATGGCGATGGCAAATATGATGTTTGTGATATGGTATATCTTGATGAAAATATAGCTACTAAAACTTGGTACAAAAAGTTAGCCGATAAAAATAACGATGGGGTTATAAATATTAAAGATATCGGAATTGTTAGAAAGTGGCTACTTAGCAGAAAAATAAAAAACTAGGCGTTATATTTAAAACTCCCTTTCATAATATAATGCAAAAGAAAACAACCTATCTTTTAGATGGGTTGTTTTTCTGTTGGTGTCTTTAGACGTGGAAATAAACCCCCAGTTCTACTGGGGGAAGATAAAAAGAGTAGGGCTACAATAAAAAGTGGCGAGGCTAGTGCCAAGCCACAAAGAAATATTGGAAAGAATTAAACCTCCAAGTATAATGG
>JAFQOJ010000053.1 GCA_017403265.1 Clostridia bacterium | reverse complement strand
TTACGGTGACAGCGAAGATACTATAAAACACACGAAACTTGCCGACAAATTGAAAACGTAGTTTTCACTCTTTGGCGGCGTGTTAATAAAATTTAATTTTCGTCACCTAAGGGGGAATCGAAATTCCCCCTTTAGGCGAATCTTTCCGCCCTTTCTTTTCGCCTACACAAGAAAGGGCGTGCCCACGCGAAGCGACAATATAAAAATTTTATGTTTTTTAAATCACAAAATTCTCACTATGCAAAATTGTTCACCGGTTAACCTCTATAGAACCACGCGACTATCGCGTGGTTTTCGTTATACAAAAAAACGGCTCTGAATTGAGCCGTTTTTTGTTTCCCGTTTTTTATAGATTTAAAAATCAAGAATGGTTTTGTCGCCGTAAACATTTTGCCAATCCCTATCAAAGCCTTCAATAGCAGCATCGGTCATAGGATATGCTATTACCGCTTTTAAAATATCGGCAGAAACAGTTATACATTGGCAACCTACCGCAGCACATTTGTGCACCTGCTCGGCAGTTTGGAAGCTTGCCGCCAAAACCTTGCAAGACAAATTGTGAAGCTTAAACTGAGCAACAATCTCTGCCACAACATTACAGCCGTCACCAATAATGTTATCCAAACGGTTTACATAAGGAGCAACATAGTCAGCGCCCGCTTTTGCGGCAAGAAGTGCCTGCGCAGGTGTAAAAATAGCCGTAACAAGCACTCTTATGCCTAACTTTTTAAGCATCATAGTAGCCTTTATGCCTTCTTCACTAATCGGGATTTTAACACAAAACTCGCCGCGCGATTTTTCGTTAAGAAGAACTGCTTCTTCTACAATTTTTTCGGCAGTTTTTTGAACTGTTTGAGCAAAAAATATTTTATCGGGACCGATAATACTTCTTATTTCGCTAACCAATTCCCAAAAGTTTGTTTTTTCCTTTGCGATTATGGACGGGTTAGTAGTAACCCCTGCCAACGGATAAAATTCATTACAGTATCTTATCGCTTCAATATCCGCTGTATCCAATATATATTCCATAGTAACAACTCCGCTAATTTAAATCAAATATTATGTGTTTTATTTACAATCTAAAACCTGTTATACACCCTGCTTTGCACGGCGTAAAGCTTCTGTTTCGGTGCAACCGTTTTGTACAACATAGTTCGGTAACGGAACTATCTTCTCATTGATTGCATCAAGAATCCAGCTAGCCTGCGGGAAGAAGAATTCATCAAATTCAAACGGAGGTGTTATCCAGTTGCGAGCACCTATTACAACAGGTGGTGCATCAAGGTCATCAAAGCAAAGCTCGGTAATATTCTTAGCAACATCGTTTAAGAAAGAACCGCGAGCACATGCGTCAGACACAAGAACAACTCTGCCTGTTTTGCGAACAGACTCAACTATCTTTTCATAATCAAGCGGAACCAAAGAATGTAGGTTGATAACATCAGCTTCCATACCATATTTTTCGCTTAATTGTTTTGCGGCATCCATTGCTCTGTAAAGAGCGGCACCTATGGTAATAATTGTTACATCCTTACCGTCGCGCACCTTATTAACATCGCCGAATTCAATTTCATAACGCTCTTCGGGTACGCCTCCTTCGTGGAACTGTTCGCCTACATCATAAATTCTTTGACTTTCAAAAAATACAACAGGGTCTGTTCCCTTTAACGCTGATTCCATAAGACCCTTAGCCTCCCAAGGTGTTGCAGGGAAGCAAACCTTAAGACCGGGGATATGTGCACAAAGTGCGGTCCAGTCTTGTGAATGTTGAGCGCCGTATTTAGAACCAACCGATACACGAAGTACCACAGGCATTTTAAGAATACCAGCCGACATTGCCTGCCATTTAGACATCTGGTTAAAGATTTCATCGCCTGCGCAACCGATAAAGTCGGCATACATAAGTTCAACCAAAGCACGTCCGCCCGAAAGCGCATAACCAACTGCGGTACCAACAATAGCACCCTCTGCCAAAGGAGAGTTGAAAATACGGCTGTGCGGTAATGCATCCATCATACCGCGATAAACCGCAAAAGCGCCACCCCAGTCACGACAGTCTTCACCATATGCTATAAGTGTTGGGTCTTCGTAGAAACGGTCGTAAATAACTTCAGACAAAGCATCGCGAAGGTTAAACATCTTCATCTTAGAAACAGGTTTACCGTTTTCATCTACACTGTTTCGAACCTTGCTCTTAATCTTCTTATAAGCTTCTGCTTCTTCCTTAGGAACAAGATATTCAGGCTCACGATTATCAAACTTTTCAACCTTTTCGTTAGAGAACATAAGACGTTCTACTACAGCGGGGTCCTTATTGAAATCACAATAGGGACTGATTTCGGGGTCTGCTGCTGCCTTGCATATCATAGTCATACGGTCAGAAGTTTCTTTTAGAATAGCGTTAACTTCATCTTCAGTAAGCACACCCGCTTCAACAAGCTTTGCAGGGTAGGTTACTAGCGGGTCACATTCCTTCCAAGTGTCTATTTCCTCCTTAGTGCGATACGCATTTTGGTCAGAAACAGAGTGACCTGAGAAACGATAAGTAATAGTTTCAAGCATTACAGGGCCCTGACCGTTACGCAAAAGCTCTAGCTTACGCTCCATAGCTTCAATGACTGCCAAGGGATTAAAGCCGTCAACAGTTTCAGCATGGAATTGTGTTGGGCTTACACCCGAAGCAATTCGAGACATTCTGTCTTGTCCCATTGTTTCGCCGCGAGTTTGGTCACCCATACCGTAAGAGTTATTAAAGATATTATAAAGAATTGGCATTCCGTCGTTATGGGATTCCCAAAGGGTCTTATACTGGTCCATAGCTGAGAAGTTAAGCGCTTCCCAAACAGGACCGCGTGCCATAGCAGCGTCACCCACATTGCAAACAACAATACCTTTTTTATCGTTAATTTTTTTATAAAGAGCCGCACCTGTAGAGATTGTACCCGAGCCGCCAACGATTGCGTTGTTGGGATAGATACCAAAGGGTAAGAAAAATGCATGCATAGAACCGCCCATACCCATATGGAAACCGGTTTCACGGGCAAAAATTTCGGAAAGCGTACCGTAAAGAATAAAGCGGATTGCTAATTCCTTTACATCCTTACACTCGCCCAACTTCTCGGTTGCGCGCAAGCACTTACCCTCTAAGAAGTTTTCCATAACCTCCATCAACTGCTCATCGCTCATCTTCTGTATTGTAGAGAGCGCTTTTGCAAGAATTTCAGAGTGGCTACGGTGTGAACCGAACGCAAAGTCATTTTCATCCAAAAGATACGCCTGTCCTACACAAGCGGCTTCCTGACCTGTAGAAAGGTGAGCAGGGCCTGGGTATGTATGGTCAATACCGTTATAAGAGCCTTGTGTTTTAATAAGGTTAAGCATGGTCTCAAACTCACGCAAAACGGTCATATCACGGAAAATACGAATAAGGTCTTCTTTAGTATATTTTCCCGACTTTAATTCTTCTTTAATGGTTTTGTTGTACTGGTTTACAGGAATGTCGTTAAAAACAACCTTACCTGCTTGACGGACTTCGTTAGGGTCTACAAATAAATTCTTAGGCATAATTATTCCTCCTTAAATATGAAAGATAGCTTCTCGGATTATTTCTGCAACTGTGGGATGTGGGAACACCAATTTTTGTAAACGGCTTGGTGTAAGCTCGGTATCAACCATCATAGTAGCGGTCATTATAATTTCCGAAGCATATGAGCCCACCATATGACAACCTACCAAACGGTTTCTATCGGTGTCAACTACAAGCTTGATAAAGCCTTTTCCACCGTTTGTTTCGGCAAGATAACGGCCCGCATAGGACATTGGTAATTTTACTTCCTTTACCTTCAGTCCCTTTTCTTCTGCCGCTTCCTGACTTAACCCTACGCTTGCAACCTCGGGGTCGGTATAAATAACTGACGGAATTACATCGTAACGCACTTCGTCATTTTTACCTAGCATATGATTTACTGCAACCTCTGCCTCACGGTAAGCGGTGTGAGCGAGCATAAGCTTTCCGTTACAGTCGCCTATTGCATAAACACCTGAAACATTTGTACAAAGATGTCTGTCGGTTTTTATTGCAGCTCTATCCATTTGGAGCTGTAAGGTTTCAATGCCTACATTAGCGGTTGAGGGCTTTCTGCCGGCAGAAAGCAATACCTTATCACAGGCAATTTCCTTTTTCTCGCCGTTTTCTTCATAAATTACACTGCTTTCTTTAACTTCTAGCACCTTTGAAGAAAGCTTGAATTCCATACCGCGTTTTGTAAACGAGTCCATTAGAACCTTACAAATTTCCGCGTCAGTAGCGCCTGCGATTTTAGGCATCATTTCAATAACGGTAACCTTTGTACCTACGCTTGCAAAATAATATGCCATTTCAAGACCTATTACTCCGCCACCGATAACCACAAGACTATTCGGTAAAGTTTTTTCATCCAAAGCTTCACGGTTGGTAACAACAAAGCCGCTTTGTAACCCCTCTTTAAGTCCCGGTACGGGCGGTACCACCGTTTCCGAACCTGTAGCGATTACAAGCCTTTTACCGATGTACTCGACACCTGCGGCTTCAACCGCGAAGCCGTTCTGGGTTTTGCCTTTAATTACTGCATTTTCGCTTACAACTGTAACCTTGTTGGCCTTCATTGTAGCGCCAACACCTGCAACAAGGGTTTTTACCACAGCGTTCTTACGCTCTATAACTTTAGCGTGGTCGTACTTTACATTTTCCGCCGTAACACCGAAAGCTTCACTTTCTTTTGCGTGGCGGTACATTTTTGAAGAGTTTAAAAGAGTTTTAGTAGGTATGCAACCTTCATTAAGACAGGTACCGCCAAGACTTTTCTTTTCAAAAACTGCAGCCTTCATACCATTTTGTGCGGCTCTTTCGGCGCAAAGATATCCACCTGGACCGCCGCCTATTACTAACACATCAAAAATTTCCATTGTTTACCCCCCTATAAAGCCAGCAGCACGGTGAAATTTTCAAGATTTTCGCCAAGCTCTTTCTGGAAGCGAGCGGCAGGACTGCCATCTACTGCGCGATGGTCGTATGTAAGGCTAAGTCCCATTGCGGAATAAAGCTCAATTTCACCGTCTGCACCCTTACGCACTTTATCAACTATATTGCAAACACCTAAAATGCCTGTTTGCGGAGGATTTATAACAGGTGTAAAGGATTCAACACCTAAACTACCAAGATTTGAAACGGTAAATGTGCCGCCCGATAGCTTATCGGGGCTTATATTACCCTCCCTGCACTGTGCCGCAAGCTCTTTTGTAGCCTTAGAAATTTCGAGCAAGCTCATCTCATCAGCGTGGAAAATTGTAGGCACCATAAGGCCACGCGGTGTATCAACAGCAACGCCAAGATTTACATGTTTAAATCTTCTAATGGTGTTATTATCAAGCATATTTGCATTAAGGTCAGGGTGATTAAGAAGTGTGCGTGATACCGCGTAAAGTACAATGTCGCCCAAAGTTATACCTGCATAATCGCCGCCTATAGCCTTAAGCTGCTTTCTGTATGCAAGAATTGCCGAAGCATCAAAGCTTGTGTTGTGGGTAAGCTGTGCTATTGTAGACAAGGATTTATGCATTGATTCACTAATAGCACGGCGTATACCGCTAAACTTAATGTCTTCATATTCTTCTGCTACTTCTACCGCCTTTGCAGGAACAGCATCTTGAACAACAGCCTTTGCGGTAGCGTTATTCATTATCTCCCTAACATCTCTTTCAATTATTCTGCCGTTAGGACCTGTAGGTGTAGCCAATGAAGCATCAATCCCTGCACGCTCAGCTAATTTTTTAGCCCTTGGAGAAATTGCAGTTGCACTACCCTGTACCGCTGTGGTTTCAGCAATATTTACTACGGGTGCTTCAGGCTTTTCTTGCGGTGCTTCCTCTACTGTGTCATTAGCAGCATCAGGACGAAGAGCGGAACAGTCCTCACCCTTTGTACCTATAGCACATACATTTACAAGACAAGGAACCTCATCGCCGTCTTCGAAAAATATTTCAAGCAATGTTCCTTGCGCAGTTGATTCACATTCAAAGCTTGCCTTGTCGGTTTCGTAAGTAAAGAGTACATCTTCTACATTTACTTCGTCTCCAACCTTCTTTTCCCAAGTGCCGATAATACAGCTTTCAACTGTTATTCCGGCTTTTGGCATAATTACTGCATTTGCCAAAATAAACCCTCCTTATACTAGGCAGTTCTACACTTGCCTGTCAGATTGCTTAATTTGCCTTTGTAATGCTTGCTTTTTACAGTCAAAAATACATTAAAAAATGACTTCAACAATAAGCAACCACAACATAGACTCATACACTGTATATTCTAGCATATCAAAATCCTAGCGTCAACACAAAATTGATAAAAAATTGACATTTATAACAATTTGTTTTACAATAGTTAAAAGGTGATTTTATGGTTTCGCATTTAGAGATTTACAAAAGCAATTCTTTAAACCCTTATGAAAATTTATCCTGTGAAAAATATTTGCTTGATACCGTAGAAAATAATGTTTTTAGGCTATTTCTTTGGCAAAACGACAATACGATAGTTATAGGCAGTAATCAAAATCCTTGGGCAGAGTGCAACTGCAGTTTACTGGAAGCCGAGGGTGGTTTTGTTGCGCGAAGACTCTCGGGCGGGGGCGCAGTTTTTCACGACAAAGGCAACCTTAACTTTACCTTTATTTGCAGCGAAGAAAATTATAACCTCAATACAAATTTGCAAATCATTAAAAAAGCGTGCGAATTCGCAAATATTCCTGTAGAAATTTCGGGGCGCAACGATATACTGGCCCTTGGTAAAAAATTTTCGGGCAATGCTTTTTATCACGCAAAAGGCAAGGCATACCACCACGGCACCCTGCTAATTTCAACCGAAAGCGAAAAAATTAAACGATATTTAACCCCAAAACAGCAAAAGCTAAACGCCAAGGGTGTAAAATCGGTTGAAGCAAGGGTTGTTAATCTAAATCAGCTTAACCCTGATTTAACACCAGACATTATGTCAAATTATTTAATAAAAGCAGCCGAGTTTGTTTTAAACTTGCCGTCCGATGTGGTAGACTGTGATATAAATCAACAAATCAAAGACCGCGCCCTGCTTTTTAGTAGTTGGGATTATATTTACGGCAAAACTCCCCCCTTTTCGCTTAGTACCTATAAGCGTTTTTCGTGGGGGGACTTAGAAATCAATCTTAACCTTTCGGGCGGTAAAATTACGCAAATTAAGGTTTTTACCGACTCTATGGATTTTTCACTCTCAGAAAAAATTGAAGCCGCTTTACTTGGTGTGGAATTTAATCTTCCTACCATTGAAAGCCACATAAAAAATGTCCTTGATACCACTATTTGTGACGATACTTTAAGTATCCTTCGCAATGCCTTAACAGACTGACTTAACTTATACAAACACTACAAAAAATCCTTTAGAGTATAACTCTAAAGGATTTTTTCTTTAAGTTTACTGTTTATATTATCCTGTAAGATTTTTGTGGATTTTGCATTTGCCGAGGGAATACTCCCAAATGGGAACTCTATGCCCATACTGTCATATTTAGTCTGACATATTTTCTTAAAGGGCAAAAGCTCTACCTTATCAATTTCAAAGTCTTTTATAAGCTCATATAAAGCATCTGTATCAGCTTTTGTATCGTTGATAGTAGGCACTATAACCTGTCTTATACGGGTAGGTATTTTGTTTTGGTGTAAATACCTTAAAAATTCAAGCGGAGTATCGATACCGCAGCCTACATATTTTTGATAAAGCTCATCGGTTGAATACTTAATATCTAGCATACAGTAATCGGTATACTTGAGCAATTCTTTAACGCTCTCATTTAAAATACAACCGCTTGTATCAAGGCAGGTGTTTATCCCGTTCTCCTTTGCCTTTTTAAAAATTTCGGTAGCAAACTCGGCTTGAAGCAGTGGCTCACCTCCTGAAAGGGTTATGCCGCCGTCTTCACCAAAGTATTCTTTATACTTTACAACCTTTTCGACTATCTCGTCTGCGGTATACTCTTGCCCACCGTTTATATCGTGGGTTTCTGGGTTATGACAGCAAGCACACCGCAAAGGACAACCCTGCATAAACACAACATAGCGTATACCCGGTCCGTCAAGTGTACCTAAAGATAGTAACGAACTGATTCTACCCATTACATAACCTCATGGAAGGTACGGCTTATAACTTCCTTTTGCTGTTCCTTTGACAACTTATGGAAGTTTACTGCATAACCAGAAACACGAATTGTAAGGTTGGGGTAAGCTTCAGGGTCATTATATGCTTCAATCAAGGTTTCACGGTTGAGCACATTTACATTGATATGGTGAGCATTTTTTGCAAAATATCCGTCTAAAATAGCTACCAGATTGTTAATCTGCTCGCCCTTTTCCTTGCCCAAGGTTTCGGGAGTGATAGAGAAGGTATTAGAAATACCGTCACGGCAGTCGTCATAGCTGATTTTAGCAACCGAGTTAAGCGATGCCAAGGCTCCATTCTTTTCGCGGTTATGCATGGGGTTGGCACCTGGTGCGAATGCATCGCCTGCTTTTCTGCCGTCAGGTGTAGCACCTGTATTCTTACCGTACATAACATTGGATGTAATAGTAAGCACCGAAAGGGTATGAATAGCATCCCGGTAGGTAGGTGTTTTACGAAGCTCTACAATAGTTTTGTGTGCTATTTCCTGTGCGATTGAGTCAACTCGGTCATCATCGTTACCAAAGGTTGGGAATTCACCCACGGTTTCGAAATCTATAATATATCCACGTGAATCCTTTATAGGCTTAACATTTGCGTATTTAATAGCGCTTAACGAGTCGGTTATAACCGAAAGACCCGCTACACCAAACGCCATAAGACGCTCAACCTTGGTATCGTGCAAAGCCATTTGGGATTTTTCATAAGCATATTTATCGTGGGTGCGGTGGATAATGTTCATTGTATTAACATAGAGCTTTGCAAGCCAAGCTAAATATTCATCCACACGCTCCATTACCTTATCGTAATCAAGCACATCGCCATCTATTACCGATTTTTGCGGACCAATATGAATATCACTTGTAGTATCATATCCGCCGTTTAAAGCAATAAGCAATAATTTAGGCAAATTACAACGGGCGCCGAAGAACTGCATCTGCTTACCTACACGCATAGCCGAAACACAACAAGCGATTGCATAATCGTCGCCGTAAATCGGGCGCATAAGGTCATCATTTTCATATTGAATAGAATCAGTATCAATAGAAACCTTGGTGCAAAACTTTTTAAAGCCGCGCGGCAGCGCATTCGACCATAAAACAGTAAGGTTAGGTTCAGGTGAAGAGCCTAGTGTATAAAGGGTATTAAGAATACGGAAGCTTGACTTTGTAACTAAGGTTCTTCCATCCTCACCCATACCGCCTACCGCTTCGGTAATCCACATTGGGTCACCGCCAAAAAGCTCGTTATATTCTGGTGTGCGGAGGTGACGCGCCATACGAAGCTTCATTACGAAATCATCAATAATTTCCTGTGCGCCTTCTTCAGTTAAAGTACCGTTTTTGATATCGCGCTCAATATAAATATCAAAGAAGGTGCTTACTCTACCCATACTCATTGCTGCGCCGTTTTGCTCCTTAATAGCGGCAAGGTATGCAAAATAGGTCCACTGTACAGCCTCGCGTGTATCCTTGGCGGGTCCGCTTATATCGTAGCCGTACATCTCAGCCATATCTTTCATATAACCTAAGAAAGAAATCTGTTTAAAAAGCTCTTCAGCAAGGCGGATTTCTTCATCGCTGAAGTTACCCTCACCCAGCTTTTCCTTATCCTTTTGCTTTTCTTCTATAAGGCGGTTGATACCGTAAAGCGCTACACGGCGGTAGTCGCCTATAATACGACCTCTTCCGTAAGCATCGGGTAGTCCTGTAATAACATGGCTTCTACGAGCCAATCTCATTTCATTGGTATAGCTTCTGAAAACACCTTCGTTATGGGTTGTTCTATACTGAAATTCATTTTCAATCTTTTCACTTAATTTATAGCCGTAAGCGTTGCAGGCCTGTCTTGCCATACGAATACCACCAAAGGGGTTAATACCGCGCTTTAAGGGGCGGTTGGTTTGAAGACCTACTATAATCTCGTTTTCTTTATCTAAATAACCCGGCTCAAATGAAGTGAGCGAAGAAACAGTAGCAGTATCAATATCCAATACACCGCCGAACTGACGCTCTACCATAAATAGAGCGTTAAGCTTTTTCATAAGATCTTTAGTGCGGGGTGTAGCCTCGGCTAAAAAGGAATCATCACCCTTATATTCGGTGTAGTTTTGCTGAATAAAATCTCTAACATTTATCTCATCCTGCCAAACACCGTTTTTAAAACCGTTCCAATTATCGTGTTTCATATGGTTCTCCTTAATTTTAATATTCTGAAATTATAGGTCAAAAAAAGCAACCCAGCTCAATTAACTTAAATCAAACTGAATCGCCCAGACGGTCGGCACAAAAACGACATACTCCCCTATGGTCACCCATATTATCCGTCAGTTATATATCGTTGCACAAGATATTGTATATCATTATCGGTATTTTGTCAATATATTGTTATAAAAATATCTAACTTTTTTTGTTTTTAATCATTTTGACCAAAAAAACAGCATTTTTAGGCAATAAATTGGTAATTGATATTTAGGACTATTTATGATAGAATTGTTTTAGCTTAATTTTAAGGAGAATTTTTATGAAAACTGTCGTATCTGTTATAGGTAAGGACGCTGTTGGCATTATTGCTGATGTAAGCGCCGTTTGTAACGAATGTAATGCAAATATTGTAGATATTACACAATCGGTTTTGCAGGATATGTTTGTAATGGTTATGCTTACCGAAATAAAGGATATTAACTGCTCATTTGCTGATTATTCGGGCAAAATGAAAGCTCTTGGCGAAAAACGCGGAATAGACATCCGCGTAATGCACGAAGATGTTTTTAATTCTATGCACAGAATTTAGGAGTAAAAAATGATTAACCTTAACGATATAATGGAAACCATAAATATGATTTCCGAAGAAAATCTTGACATACGCACCATAACTATGGGTATTTCACTACTCGATTGCTGTGACAGCGATCCCGAAAAGGCTTGCGAAAAAATCTATAATAAAATTATCCGCCTTGCAGGTAATCTGGTAAAAGTTGGTGAAGATATTGAGCGTGAGTTTGGTATTCCAATTATAAATAAGCGTATTTCGGTAACGCCTATTTCTATGGTTTTGGCGTCCTCTGGCGGAGACCCTGTAATGTACGCTAAAACCTTACAACGCGCGGCAGATGCCACAGGCGTAAACTTTATAGGCGGTTATTCCGCTTTGGTACATAAGGGCTTTTCAGCTGGTGATGAGGCGCTTATTCGCTCTATTCCCAAAGCTTTGAGCGAAACTACTAATGTTTGCTCATCGGTAAATATCGGCTCTACAAAAGCGGGTATTAATATGGATGCCGTAAAGCTTATGGGTGAAATTGTACGCGAAACTGCCGAAATTACAAAAGACCGTGAATGTATAGGCTGTGCAAAGCTTGTGGTGTTTTGTAATGCGGTTGAAGATAATCCCTTTATGGCTGGCGCTTTTCACGGCGTAGGCGAGCCTGACTGCGTAATACATGTAGGCGTTTCGGGCCCGGGTGTTGTACAGGCGGCACTTAAAAAATGCCCTAACGGAACTTTAGGCGAGCTTGCCGAAATTATAAAGCGTACGGCATTTAAAATCACCCGTATGGGTCAGCTTGTAGGCAGTGAAGCCTCCAAGCGTTTAGGCGTCCCGTTCGGTATAGTTGATTTATCCCTAGCCCCCACCCCTGCGGTTGGTGACTCGGTTGCACATATCTTAGAAGAAATGGGACTTGAAACCTGCGGTACCCACGGTACTACCGCCGCCTTGGCCATGCTTAACGACGCAGTTAAAAAGGGTGGCGTGATGGCTTCTTCCTATGTAGGCGGTCTTTCGGGCGCATTTATCCCCGTAACAGAGGATGCGGGTATGATTGCCGCTGCACGCTCGGGTGATTTGCGTCTTGAAAAGTTAGAGGCTATGACGGCAGTTTGCTCGGTAGGTCTTGATATGATAGCAATTCCTGGTGAAACCCCTGCAGAAGTAATTTCTGCCATTATTGCCGACGAAGCAGCTATAGGTATGGTGAACTCCAAAACCACCGCTGTTAGAGTTATTCCCGCAATTGGCAAAGCAAAAGGTGAAGAGCTTGACTTCGGCGGACTTTTAGGCTCGGGACCTATTATGGATGTAAATCTTACAAAAAGCCCTAAAAAGTTTATTGACCGCGCAGGCAGAATACCCGCCCCACTACAAAGCCTTAAAAATTAACATAAAAAAAGAAACGAAGAATAGGAGCCGTATTCTAAAGGATAGTACGACAAGATAGGAAAACACCCGTAGTTTTTTAAAACTGCGGGTGTTTTTTAATATTCTCTTTTTTTGTTGGTCAAGTTATGTTATAATACAACTAACCGATAAATAAGAATTTATCTAACAGAGAGGATAGTATATGAAAGAAAACAATATGGTATTCGACAAGATTATTTTTGGGTTAGAACTTGCACTATTCTTGATTCTACCTTTTGTTGTTTGCTGGTCTAATACTCCTACAAACATTCTGAATTCTAATTCCTTGTTTAAGTTGCTGGAGACTATCGGCATTTTGGGAAGTGTTATTATCTTGCTTGTAGGTATACCTGTTGGTATTACAGGAATTATCAAGGCGAAAAGAATGATAAAACTACGAAAGACTACCTTGGTGTTGTCTATTATTAATTTAGCTGCAGGAAGCATCAAAATTCTCATAATATTAGCAATGTTTTGTGCTGTTGTATTTGGAGGCGCGTCAGTCTAATAAATTCTTATTTAACGAATATATGATATTTGTTTAGAAAGGGGTTTTAGGCTCTCCTAACAAGTGGAAAATGATATACATTTTCCCTGCTTGTTATGGTGTAAGACAAAATTAAAAGCTGTGTAGAAATTTCTACACAGCTTTTTTACTGTCCTTAAGTGTACGACTCGTATTCTTCGTTTCTTTTTTATTAAAGCAAATATCCTGAAATTATTCCTATAACTGCGCAAATGCATATTATAATAATTGGGTGTACCTTTTTAAAGGTTGCTATTAACGCGCCTATGAAAATTGCCGCTGAAACATAAAAAGTCGCGCTTGTGAAAATGGTGGTGCTAAAACCATTAGGCACAAATACCGTTTCGGCAATGGATATAACCGCCGAGCCGATAAAGCCTATAACCGCAGGCTTTAAGCCTGTCATACAGCCCGACACAACCGTACTGTTTTTAAATTTATCATAAATCTTAGCAACAATTAAAATAATTATAAACGACGGTAAAACCACACCGAGCGTTGCACAAAAAGCACCAAAAATACCCCCAAAAGCGCCAAAAGTCATACCCTGATTGTTACCGATAGCGGTTGCCATATTTATAGCAAACGGTCCGGGTGTAGATTCGCTTACCGCTATAAAATCTATAATCTCTTCAAGCGACATCCAGTTGTTCGCCAAAACCTCCTCCTTAATAAAAGGAAGCATGGCATACCCGCCGCCAAAAGTAAATGCGCCTATTTTAAAAAAGGTTAAAAAAAGCTTCAAAAATATCATTTTTCCACCTTACCCTTCAGCGTAAGCGAATAAATAAGACCGAAGACGGCGCAAGCTATTATACACCATATTACTTCTATCTTGAAAAAAGCGACCGCTATAAGCGCCAAGCCCATAATTATATAATAAAACACACCCTTAGGACAAGCCTTATACATTTTGTAAAGCGCCTTAACAATAAGGGCCAGAACACCCGCGCGTATACCTGTAAAAGCATACTGTACAGCCTTTAAGCTTTTAAATTCTTCAAGAACGTAAGATATTACTAAAATTATTATAAACGAAGGCAGTACAACACCTAAGGTTGAAAAAAAGGCACCGAAAAAGCCTGCCACACGGTAACCTACAAAGGTGGCAGAATTTATAGCAACAGGACCTGGTGTAGACTCGGCAATAGCGATAATATCAAGTATATCGCTCTCGCTTATCCACCTGCGTTTATTAACCGTTTCCTCGCTTATAAGCGGTATCATGGCATACCCGCCACCAAAGGTAAATGCACCTATACGGAAGAAAACCCAAAAAAGTGACAAACAAATTTTTAGTTTTTTTCTCATAAAATACCTCTTTTTCAAAAATTTTCTACAATAGTATATATCTTTTACACAGAAAAGTCAAATATAGCTACTAAATTTTATTCTTTTAACAGAAAAAAGCTATCTCCCTTGTATAATTCTTGACATTTAGGTGGTTTGGATGTAAAATATATTCTGTAAAATAATGCTCGCAAATGTGTATTTATTTTATCTTTTTTTGATATTAAAAGGAGAAATAATATGCCTAAAGTTTCAGTAATTGTGCCTGTTTATAATGTAGAAAAGTATTTACCAAAATGTTTAGATTCATTAGTTAACCAAACATTAGACGACTGTGAAATTATTGTGGTTAATGACGGTTCTTTGGATAACAGTCAGGAAATAATCGATAGTTACGCTTCAGAATATCCCCAAAAAATTAAAGCGTTTGTAAAGAAAAACGGCGGCCTTTCTGATGCGCGAAACTTCGGTATGGAAAAAGCAACCGGCGAATTTATCGCCTTTGTTGACAGTGATGACTTTGTAAGCGAGCTTATGTTTGAAAAAATGTATGAACGCGCTATTGATACCGATGCAGATATAGTGGTTTGTTCTCATAAAGCGGTTAAGCTTAACAAAGATAACGCCGTTAAAAACGGCAGTATTAAAAAAATAGAAAAAGCTTATACCTTTGGTAAAAGCATATATGAATCGCCTGAAATTTTGGCACATTCGCGCTCTTATGCTTGGAATAAGCTTTATAAACGCGAAGTTATAAGCGGTTATAAATTCCCTGTAGGCCAATATTATGAAGATTCGGCTGTGGTTTACAATATTTTATCATCTGCTAATAAAATTGAGCTTGTAAACGAGCCTTTATACTTCTATGTTACAGGTCGCAGCGGTGCTATAACCAGCGCTATGAACAACAAAATTTTTGATATTTTTAAATCCTGTGATTCTATAATTGCGCATTACAAAAAAATCGGCAAATATGATATGCTTAAAACTGAAATTGAATCTATTTGCTTAATGCATATTCACGCAAGATTTACCGCTTTCACCAAAAAGGGCGGTCTTAAGCTAAAGCTTAAATATGTTGACACTGCGTTCCAATATATTGAAAAGAATTTTCCAAATTGGCAGGACAACCCCTATTATCTTACACGCCGCTCTGCAAAGCTTGCAACATATCCTGTTTCGGAATATAATAGGCTTCGCGATTCGCGCACAGCATTAAAGAGGTATTATGTAAAGCTTTACATTCAAAGAAAATTCGAAAACTTTATAAACACAATTAAAAAGCTGCCCGAGAAATTCAAAAAACGCATTTTCGGTATTCCTACTATCAGTAAGGCTGATAAAAATGCCGCTAAAGAGCTCGCCCCCAATGAGTTGCGCGAATTACAGCTTTTCACCCTTGATATTTTAAAGGTTGTTGTAGATTTCTGTAACAAAAATAATATCAGGTACTATTTGTCAGAAGGCTCGCTTTTAGGTGCAATTCGCCATAAAGGATTTATTCCGTGGGATGACGATATGGATATTGCAATGCCGCGTGACGATTATGAAAAATTCCTAAAGCTTTGGGGCAAAGAAGTTCACAACAATTGCCGTCTTTACCACCAAAGCACCTATAAAAAGTATTATCTTACCTTCGCTAAAGTTATATTTACGGGTAAATGCCGCTTTAGTTCACTTATCCGTCAGGGTCTTAAATCTATGAACGAGGTTAAAGGTCCCGGAATTGATATTTTCCCGCTTGACGAAACAGGCCCTTTGAGTATTGACCTTTTAAAGAGAGCCGGCACTATCAGAAAATACCGTAACATTTTGCTTACTAAGGCTTATTATATTAAAAATCCCAAAAAGCGTAAGCTATACCGCACGGCCGCATTTTTCTCAAGCTATAAGTCCTTGCAAAAGAAAATCACTTCGCTTTACACCGCTGACCGCAACAAAGGTGTATCCTATTATACAAACTTTGCAAGCGCTTATAATATTTCAAAAGAAATCTTTCCAAAGGATTACTTTGAGCCTGCAAAGGAAGTTCCGTTTGAAGATATAACTGTTACAGTTCCTTGTAAATCTGCGGAGATTTTAACCTGTATCTACGGGGATTTTATGACTCCCCCACCCAAAGAAAACCGCGTTTGTCCTCACCAATATATTGTAAAAAAATAATTTAGGAGAAACAAATGAGTAAAACCTCTCGCTACACCTACATTGATGCTTTGCGTGTTATATGCTCAATAATGGTAATTCTCACCCATGTGGTTATGTATTATATAAACGCATTCGAGGTAAAAACAGTTTTTTGGACAAATCTTGTTTTCTTGAAAGCATTAACACAGTTTGCTGTTCCTACCTTTTTTATGATAAGCGGCGCTACAATACTTTCCTCAACAAAAGAAGAATCCTACGGTTCATTTATAAAGCGACGTCTTTCAAAAATTGCTATTCCTTTTTTGGTTTATTCGGTTATATATTACCTGTTTTATGTTTTTGTAAAAAAGGAATACGCTTTAGGTATCGGCATATTTTTACGTAAGCTTTTACGCCCAAGTATTTCGGGCCATTTTTGGTATATCTATGCCCTTATTCCTTTGTATTTCATCTTTCCTTTTTTACGCAAATTGGTGCAAAGCCTCACTAAAAAGCAGTTATTAACCCTAATTTCCGTTTTCTTTATTATCAATTCATTTATGCCCTTGTTAAACAACATTTTAGAAATGTGTTTTGATATGAAAATTGGATACTATTCATACGGTAAAGCGGGTGTTTACCTTAATTACACCTTGATTGGCTATTTTATCCACAATTACGGTACCGATTTAAAACGCACATTACCTCTTAAATTATCAATGTGGGCAACGATTTTTATATCCTTGGGCGCAATGACTGTTATGACCTATTATTTTTCACAAGAAAAAATCAACCAAACCTATCTTGATATAACATGGCCCTTTGTAATATTTTTGTCGGTTGCGGTTATGATACTTGCAAAGCTTCATTATGAGCAAAAAACCGTACGCGACGGATGGGCAAACTTTATTTCCGCTTTGGGAATACTCTCATTTTCGGCATATTTGGTACATATGCTTTACTTACGCTCTGTACAAATTTATTTTCCGCGCAAGATTTTGGCAAGTCTCACCGATTTAGAATCGGCAGGTCTACTTTTTGCAATATTTGCTATAGGCGTAATAGTTTGCTACCTTTGGGCATTTATAGTTTCTAAAATACCGATTATCAAAAAGCTTTTATAGAGGAGTAATATTATGAAGATTGGCATTATTTCGGTTAATAATGCTCATAATTTTGGTACAGTTATGCAGGCTTTAGGACTTAAAAAGTACCTGGAGTCTTTAGGCCATACTGTACAGATTATAAATTACAGAAACAACAATATAGAAAAATCCTACCGTCCGGGACACCTTTTACCCGGAAGTACTGCAAAATCTAAAAGAAAATACTTTGGAAAATGGTTTAAGGAAGCCCGCAAAAAACCGTATATGCCACTTCGCAGATACCGTTTTGAAAAGTTTTTTAAAGCGCAATTTAATTTAACCGAAACCTACACTACGGTTAAACAACTCAGAAATGCAAAGCTTAAATTTGATGTTGTATTCGTAGGTAGTGACCAAATTTGGAATAGCACCATAACCAAGGGTCTTGACCCTGCGTTTTTCGGCGATTTTGTAGACAAAAACACCATTATCGCTTCCTATGGGGCTAGCATCGGCAATCCCGAAGTTCCCGAACGTGAGATTCCAGTTTTCTCAGAATATTTCAAAAAACTTGACTATATTTCGGTTAGAGAAGAAAAAGCCAAGGAACTTTTTTCTACCTTGACCGATAAAGAAATCTCGGTTGTGTGCGACCCTACCTTCCTGCCCAACCGCGAGTATTTTAAAAGCTTTATTTATAAAAAAAGCCCTTACGGTGACAAAAAATATATTTATGTACATGTTCACCATTATTCAGCAAAAGCAGAAGATCTTGTTAATGCAGCAAAAGAGCTTTCTAAAAGAACAGGTCTTCCAATAGTTCATAACCTTCAAACCGCAAAGTTTAAAAATGAACTTGCCAAAACAAGAAGTGCAGGTCCCATTGAAACTCTTAATGCTATTGCGCATGCGGAATATGTGATTACACAGTCGTTTCACCTTTCTGTATTTTCTTTGCTATTTAAAAAGAATTTTATCACGCTTAAAAGAGACCGAAACAATGACCGTTTGGAAAATCTTTTTTCAAAGCTCGACCTTTCTGGGCATTTTGTAGACCCTAATGACAATCTTCCCGATTTTAAAGATATTCCAATAGATTTTGATGATATTCACAAAAAAATGGAAGATATGCGTCCTGCGTCCGCTGAATTTATCGACACTGTTTTAAACGGTAAAAAAAGTGAACGCGTAAGCGATTATTTCACAAGCGGTGATAAATTTACCTGCTATGGCTGCTGCGCCTGTAAGGATGCCTGCCCTACCGAAGCGATTACCTTAAAAGCGGACAGTGAAGGATTTTATCAGCCCGTTATAAATAAAGAGCTTTGTATAAACTGCGGTAAGTGTAACCGCGTTTGCCCTTATAACACTAAAAAGCGTGAGGAAGGCTTTAAATCAGTAGGCTATATGGCCTATACTAAGGATGTTTTTGATTCAGAAAACTCGGCATCAGGCGGTATGTTCCCGATTTTTGCTAAAAACATTATATCTAAGGGTGGATATATCGTTGGCGTTAATTACAACAAAAATAATGTTGCGGTGTACAATATAGTTAAAACCTGGAATGAAGCCAAGGCTTTCCGCGGTTCTAAATATGTTGAAGCAAAGCATAACAACATTTACAAAAAAACCGAAAAAGCCCTTAAAACCGGAAAACCCGTTTTATTCACAGGTGCTCCCTGTAAAATTGCAGGTCTTAAAAACTATTTGGGCAAAGAGTATGATAATCTTATTTTGGCTGAAATTATTTGCGCATGCTCATCATCACCTAAGATATTAAAGTCTTACCTTTCGGAAAGAGAAGCAAAGAAAAATTCTCCTGTTGCATCAATCACATTCAGAGATAAATCTAAAGGCTGGAACAAGGTTGCCACAACCTTAAAATATGAAAACGGCAAGGAAGAATCCGCCTCAAGACGCCAAAACATCTACTATCACTGCTTTGTCAGTGCATATCTTGCAAAGCGTTCTTGCTTTAGATGTGAATTTACAGGCGACAATAAGATTGCCGATATAACAATGGGCGATTTTTGGGGATATAATAAAATTAATAAAAAACTAAAGGCAGATAAAACAGGTGTATCAGCACTTAAAATTGCAACTGCAAAGGGTATGAAATTCTTAGAAGAAGTAAAAGAAAACCTTTGCCTTATAGAAGTTCCTATAAGCGATATTTATAATAATAACCATTCTTGGCCCATAAAATACACTGCCGAAAGAGAAGAAATTTTTAAAGACTTCGCATCGGAAGAGCTTGACACCGTAACGGTTTTGAAAAAATATAACAGTAGATATAATAAAAAGAAAAAGAAAAAATAACAAAAGCTTGCTATTTTTAAAGGGGAAGTAAAAAAGTATGTTAAAGTTGGCTGACAAAAAATTAATATGTTCTAAAGCGGTGGCCGACTGCGTTGATATCATTTCAAGCAATAGTATTGATAGCGATAGTAGCATAGGTGCAGTTTCTTTGTATAAATTGATATCAAGAAATTTAATGCCTTATTTAAGAAATGAAGAAAAAGCAGAGAAAATACTTGACGGTGTTACAGAAAAAACATCTGGTTTAGCTAAAAATTCTCTTTCACTCGCTCAAGATTTCAAGCAAACCTTAAGCGATTATTTAAGTCTTGATGAAACCGAAAGCTCAGTCTTAGCGGTATCATTTTTATGCAGTGCTTATGTTAGATTTTTTACTGAAAATATAGAAGAAGAAAACGACTTCATCCCCCGCCTTGACCTATTGTGTGCCACACTCGGTTGCACTTCGTATAGTGATATTCCAAAACAGTTGGATTTTATAAACGAGTTGTTAGATTTTAAGGTACCTGAGTTTATAGGAGACACCAAGTGTCAGCAGTTAATTACTGCTTTAGGCGAAAAAACAACCGATTTAGATTATGATACCATACAGTATGCAGTATACCGCATCTTCAAAAAAGTTAAGTTGGCAGATTTGTATAACTATTATGAAGCACGCGGCTTGGAATCTAAACTAGAAGAACTAAACCGACAATATGCTGATTTTGACCCACAAAGCTTTGTTGATAACCCCTCCTACATTGCAAAACGAGAACGTGCAAGCTTTGTTAAAGGTCTTCAAAAATACACTCTTGAGACATTGGTTTTAACCAAAGAGTTTTTAGAAAAGCACAATTTGCGTTTCTATCTTACCGAGGGTACACTTTTAGGCGCAGTAAGACACAACGGCTTTATTCCGTGGGATGATGATATTGATATTGCAATGCCGCGCGATGATTATGATAAGCTTGTAGAGCTTGCCAAAAACGGAGAAATACCGCCCGAGCTTAATTTTGACTCGCTCGAAAATAACCCAAAGCATTGGGTTTTGGGCGCTAAAATGCAATTAGTACGCCAAACACCCTATATACAGCACAAGGTAACAAAGCTTTCAAAATGCAACGGTCCTTATGTTGATATTTTTCCACTTGAATATTGGAACAGACCTGCAGGACGAAAAGTTCATTTTATCAGTACGATTCAAAAAATTTGCAGAAAAATGCTATTTATGAAAACAGGCTATTCACCTGTAACCAAAAAGAAACTTACACGAAGAGTATTAAAATTACTATTACCTTTTATAAGCAACCGCTCTATTGAAAAGCTTGCTATAAAAAATATGAAAAAGTTTTATAACGGAAACAGAAAATACTTAGTAAACCTGTGCAGTTATTATCCGTATTATAAAGAAGTATTCCCAAGCGGATTTTTCGGTGAACCTGTATATATGGATTTTGAAGGCTATAAAATGCCTGTTCCCTGCGAATATGATTACATATTAAAAACCGTTTACGGCAGAAATTATGATACTATTCCGCCCGTAAAGGTAACTAAAATGAGAAAACACGCTTTTAATTTGCGTGAAGATGTTATTGATTAATAAAAGGTTAAAAAAACAATGATAAAAGCATTAAAGATTTTTCTTACATTTGCACTTATAATATCTGTGATTGCTCTTATGGCTGGTTGTAAAAGTGAACAACCTGTTTCTTCCGAAAATGAAGAAAGCTCCCTTGCTACCGATAGCATTGAGACTTCACTGATTACAAATAACTCGGGTTCTTCAAATTCCCAAAATACAACAACTTCAGAAGCATCTTCTACTTACTCATCTTCCGAAGAACATATTGAAGAATATCATAGCCGACCTGATTTTTCTGATTATAATTCAGACATTGCAGGTGTAAGCAGTGATGTTGTAGCTTCTACAGAATCGGCAACCTCTAAGAATGAGTCAACCACTGATACAACTTCAAACACTTCACAAATCAGCTACGCCAAAAAAGCGGTCAGCGCTTTGCTTGATGCAATTAAAGAAGGAGATTTTGAAACTGCGCAAAACAGTCTTACTGGCGAGCGCCCACCACAAGAATCCTTAGGCTTCGATAATGCAACAATAGAAAAAATTAAAAACATTTTTTCAGAGCTTGATTATAAAATTGTTTCTGCCAAGCGTACAGATGCTACCAAAGCTACCGTAACGGTTAAAATTACGGCTTTAAACTTCAAAAAGGTATACCGAAATTATGTAAAGGCATCTTCAGAAATTGCGACAAACAGTCCTGACCTAACTCCACAAGAGATTGCCAAAAAAATAGATAAAGCCTTCAAAGACGCCTTGAAGGAAGGCAAGAAAAAGCCCATAGAAAAAACAGTAAAGCTTTCTGTAGTAGGTCACGGCAAAGAATGGCAACCCGAATACAGTGAAGATTTTGCAAAAGCCTGCCTTGGCGGTATAAGCCAAGTTGCAGATGCGTTAAAATAATATTGCAAAGCTATATATTAAAAATTAGCTACATAATATCAATCAGCAGCAAATTATCTTGGATAGTTTGCTGCAAATTTTTAATTTTGAAGCTTAATGCTTTCATCTAAAATAAGCGGAAAACGGCTTATTTTGTCGCTTTGTAAATCGATGGCGTGCATATTAACACAGCTTATACGGCGGTTAGAGTAGGTAGTGTAATAATAAAGACCTTTATCTATATTCATACAAGAGCTGTAAGCCGTTATATCAAATGCGCCCGTTTCGGTTTTGCACGCCCCTTTAACAGCTTCAACCGACGAAAGCAGATGAAAAAACTGCCCTACAGACGAACTTTCATCGTTAGGTTTTACAGAATTTTCACTTAAAAAAGCCATACGCACAAAGCGCGACATTGAAGAAACGTCCCCTGGTAACCCCAGCGCACCTAAACCTTTACTATAATCGGAATATTCGGTGATTTTACTGCGTTCTACATTTTTATCATCATTTCGTAAATGGCGGTAGTTTTCTAAATTTTTAAGATGATAAGGAAACGGCGGATTGTTTGTAAGCACTCCCGTTTTATTTTGGTATACATGCATACCGTCCTTCGTAAACTCTACTACAATTGAACGGTTGCGGTCGGCAATCATCCAATGTAAAGGTGTTGTGGGCAGCTTTTCATTAAAAGTTATGTTTACAAGATTTATTCTCGAAAGTAAAGCTTCCGCCTCGTCTACTGTTTTTGCTTGTCCCAAAATCCAAGGTATAAACTCAAACGAAGCAATATTATTTTTGCCATTCACTACCTTAGAATAATGTGCATTTTCGGGGAATGCAAGCCCCGCCATAGCAAGTCCGCATTCATTAACACCATCATAAAAAAGCGGAACACCGTCTACCACAGTGGCCATACCAACCATTCCGTAATGCTTAGTCATCTCCCCCATTTTTCTAAAAATCAGCGGAAAATGACGCGGCATTACACAAACCTCCTCAGCGTAGCTAATATCAAGGTCAAGATTTCTGCCGAAATAGTTATTATAAGCCGTAAACCTAAGTGCTGTGCACATATTTATTTCATCCTTCACAACATTATGCAATTAGTATACCACTAAATTTATTAATTTTTCGCGTTACTATGGAAAATCAGGAAAAATTGTGATATTATATATTTAACGGAGGTTATTACTATGCAAATGGTTTTACTTACAGCCTTAGGAGTAGGCGGTGCTACAGTTATCGGTGCGCTGATAGGCTTTTGTTTTAAAAAAATATCCCACAAATTTTCAGATATAATTTTATCCTTTGCCGCAGGTATAATGCTTGCCGCCGCAATTTTGGGTCTTATTTTACCCTCTATTGAATACGGCGGTAAATACGGTATTATAAAATGCATTATAGGTCTGTTTGCGGGTGCTTTTTTCCTAAATATTATTGACAAGGCGGTACCTCACCTACACAAATTTGTAGATGCCAACACCGAAGAGCACAACATCGCAAAAACAAACCGTGTACTCTTATTTGTTATTGCTATTGCAATACATAACTTCCCCGAAGGTATTGCCGCAGGCTCAGGCTTCGGCTCGGGTGATACGGCACAGGCTTTAATGATTGCAGGCGGTATTGCGCTTCAAAATATTCCCGAAGGCATAGTTATAATAGGCCCTATGCTTGCCGCAGGTATAAAGCCTTCTAAAACCTTTATTTATGCCTTATTTACAGGACTAATCGAAGTTTTCGGCACCTTAATAGGCTTTTTCGCAATCAATATTTCTGCCGTAATTTTACCGTTTGGTTTAGCTTTTGCAGGCGGAACAATGCTTTATATTATAAGCGACGAAATGATTCCCGAAACCCATGCCCACGGAAGTGAGCGCGCTGCCACCTATTCCCTGCTTATAGGTTTTTGCGTAATGCTTATAACTGATGTACTTTTGGGATAACCAAAACTTAAAACCCTATTTTGAAAGGTAAATATATTATGGATAATGCTTTAATTGCAGATATGCATACTCATTCCGAGTATTCACACGATTCGGTTTGTACAATAGAAGATATGTGCCTTTCTCAAATCGAGAAAGGGACTAAAATTTTCGCTGTTACAGACCACTGTGATGTTTTTTACTCCAATGATTTTGATATATACACACCAATAAAAAATGCCTATGACAATGTCAAGGCATTAAATAAAAAATATGGCGATAAATGTATTATATTATCTGGCGTAGAAATCAGCGAGGGCTTTTGGTATCCGAAGGCTTGTGAAAAAATACACGGTTTATTACCCTATGATGTTATAATCGGTTCAGTTCATTGTGTAAAATGTAAGGGTTTGGAGGATCCCTATGCAAAATTAGATTTTTCAAAAGTAAGTAAAGAAAGACTTCACGAATTTTTAGATTGCTATTTTAACGATATGATTACAATGCTTGAATATATGAATTTTGATATTTTAGCGCATCTCACCTGTCCGCTTAGATATATTATAGGAAAATACGGACTAAATATTGATATTAGCATATTTAAAGACAGGATTTTAAATATTTTAAAATTGATAATCGAAAAAAATATTGCGCTTGAAGTAAATACATCATACATCGTATTAAATGATTTTATACCAAACAAAGAAATATTAAAAAAATATTATAAAATGGGCGGCAGGTTGATAACGCTGGGCTCTGATGCACATATAGCTCAAAATGCATCGGCTAATTTTGAAGCCGCAATAAAGGTTTTAAAGGAAATCGGTTTCAAAGATATATGCTATTTTAAAAACCGAAAGCTTAATAAAATAAGTATTTAATCGGTTATCAAACCGTCTAGATCATCTATATTACATAGCGTATTCAGATAGGTGTTATCAAATTTACTTTTATCACACAATAAGAATTTGTATTTTGAATTTTTTATCATAATTCTTCTAAGATTATTTTCCATAATAGAATTATCTGTAGCAATTTTATTGGCAATTCCCCTACAGGAGAAAAACGCAATATCGGCATTGTATTTATTTAAAACCGATTCGGCATCAGGTCCTATATATGAAAAGGATTCAAGCGTCATTTCCCCACCAGTGCAGATAGTTCTGATTCCCATCGATGCAGATTCTAATGCGGTTTTTGCGCCATTTGTTATTACCAATATATTTTTAAAATTAGTAAGATAAGGAAGTAAATGAAAAGCAGTTGTAGAAGCATCAAGCATTATCACATATCCGTTTTTAATGTGTGATAATGCTTTTCTTGCAATTACCTGTTTGGCTTCATTTTGCTCTAGGTGCCGTATAAATAAGGGGATGCGTTGGTCTGGTGAGTTTGTTTTAAGGGTTACAATACCCCTTTTACAGCTCACCAGTTCTTTTTTCTGTAAAAATATTAAATCTCGCCTTACTGTCGGCTCGCTTATAAATAATTTTTCAGATAATTCCTTTACAGAATACGGTTTTTGCGCCAAAAGATTGATATATTGGTTTTCGCGGTTATATACAGCCATACTACACCTCTTAATAGTCAAAATATAATCATTATAATCATAATTATAATCAATTTATGACCAATTTGTCAATAACTTCATTATTGATTGACTATAAATATATAATAAGTTATCATATACCTATATAAATCTAGGAGTATGCGTTTATATGTTTGAAAAGATAAGTCAAAAAAACTGTTTATGCGGTAAAGAGCATATTTTCACTTCAAAGGTAATAACCGAAAAGGGCGCTATTAAAAAGCTACCCTTAATACTTGAAGAGTTAAAGGCAAACCGTGCTTTCATAATTGCGGATAAAAATACATATTCTGCCGCAGGTAAAAGCGTGGCAGAAATATTGAAAAAGAGCGGAATTAAAACCGATAAATATATTTTTTCCAATGATGTAGTTGAGCCTGATGAAGCAAATGTAGGATTAGCACTTATGAATTTTAACCCTAAGTGTGATGTGGTTATAGGTGTAGGCTCGGGTGTTATTAACGATATCAGTAAAATAGTCGCCAATGTATCGGGCAAAAAATACATAATTGTGGGTACCGCTCCCTCTATGGACGGTTATGCATCTGCAACATCTTCAATGACTATGGAAGGACTTAAAATTTCGCTTAACAGCAAGTGCGCTGATGTTATTGTGGGCGATATTGATATTCTTTGTAACGCTCCTATAAAAATGATGATTTCAGGTCTTGGAGATATGCTTGCAAAATATATTTCAATTTGTGAATGGCGTATTTCTCACTTAGTAAACGGCGAATACTACTGCGAAGATATTGCAAGCCTTGTAAGAAGTTCACTTAAAAAATGTGTGGATAACGCAGAAGGGCTTTTAAAAAAAGACGAAAACTCTGTAAAAGCAGTTTTTGAAGGACTAATCATCTGCGGCGCGGCTATGAAATTTGCAGGTCTTTCCCGTCCCGCTTCAGGCATAGAGCATTACCTATCTCATATATGGGATATGCGCTCAGTAGAGTTTGGCACACCTGTGGAATTCCACGGAATACAGTGTGCAGTAGGCACTTTGACAGCGGTTAAACTCTATGAAAAAATCAAAAATATTACACCCGATAAACAAAAGGCATTAGAGTATGTAGAAAAATTTGATTTTTCCGCTTGGAGCGAAACTTTAAGCGGCTTTCTCGGCAAGGGTGCCCAAAGTATGATAGCGCTTGAAGCAAAAGAGCAAAAATACAATTTAGAAAGCCACAAAAAGCGCTTGGAAATTATAATTGATAAGTGGGACAAAATACAAAATATTATAAATGAAGAATTACCATCAGTGAACGACGCTACAGCCCTTTTTGATAAGGTAGGTCTTCCAAAAACAATGGGCGAATTAGGTATATCCAGCGATATTTTACCCCTAACCTTTAAAGCTGCAAAGGATATTAGAGATAAATATGTTTTACCGCGGCTTTGTTGGGATTTAGGAATAATTGATGATATAATATGAAAGAATGTTTCAAATGAGAAAAATAGGTATAAATATTGATTCATACCGTGGTATGGATGATGACCAATATGTAAAAAGAATAGCAGAGTTAGGATTTTCAGCTATTCATAGTTTTGCATATGATAAAAGCCGTCTTGAAAAAATTGCAAACGCTTGTGCAGTAAACGGTATAGAATATGAAAATTTACACGCACCATTTAAAAACATTAATAATATTTGGTATGATGACGATTCGGGTGATATAATTCTTGATGAATTATTGGAGTGTGTCAATAGTTGTAATATGGTTGGTGCGGGTATGGCCGTAATACATCTATCATCAGGTGAAAATCCACCTCCGGTAACTGATATTGGCAGAAAAAGATTCACAAAACTTATTGATTATGCAAAGCAAAAAAACATTAAACTTGCTTTTGAAAATCAGCGCAAATTATCAAATCTTGCATGGGTGCTTGAAAATTTCACACCTGACGATAATGTAGGTTTTTGTTGGGACTGTGGCCACGAAAATTGCTTTACAAAGGGTAGAGAGTATATGACATTATTCGGAAACCGATTGTTTTGCACCCATATTCACGATAATTTTGGCGTATATAATCAGGATAGTCATTTGTTGCCCTTTGACGGAAACATGGACTTTAATAAATTTGCAGACCATATAAAAGCTTCCGGCTTTGAAGGAAATCTTATGCTTGAAGTTATGACCAAAACCAGCGATTTGTACAATGAAATTTCCATAGACGAATATTTAATAAAAGCGGCTGAATCAGCCAAAAAATTGCGAAATTATTTTGAATAGGTGATACTTATGAAACTTTCTTTCGATGATATTAAAAATATTGTATTTGGATCTGAAAAAACCTCACAGGGCGATTATATTAGTTTTTTTAGATTTTCAGAAAAAGAGAAGTTGGCATATTCAAGCTCTGAAGGTTTTACAAACAAGACCTATGCTACCGCAGGTATTCGTTTTGATTTTTATACCGACGCAAGTAGTATATCCTTTGATTATAAAATGATTAGGGCCTCCTCGCGCAACTTTGCTATTTTTGATATTTATATAAACGGAATTTTCACCGATGCTATTACCCATTTAGATGTAGAAGTTGAATTTACTGATTCCTATAGGAAAAAACTCCCGGAAGGTAAAAAGCGTATAACAATCTTTTTACCTAATTTATACAGTATGCAGATTAAAAATTTTGTTTTAGAAGATGCAACTGTTTTGAAGCCGTATGAGTATAAAATGAAAATTGTATCGTACGGAGATTCTATAACTCAAGGATATGACGCACGATTTCCTTCATATTCATACATAAACCAGCTATCTATAAAATTGGATGCTTTTGTTCATAACAAGGCAATAGGCGGAGATATATTCAGACCCGATTTGCTTGAGAATAAAGCTTTTATGCCCGATATAGTTACCGTGGCTTATGGAACAAATGATTGGGTTAAATCCTCTCAGGAAGAATTTTCATATAATATGCGAACCTTTATTAAAAACATTGCAATGAATTATACAACTTCCAAAATATTTGTTATTACGCCTATATGGCGAAGAGATTACGATAAGATCGTTCCGCTTGGAACACTGGATGAAGTGGTAAATGCAATTTCAAATGAGTGCGTTAAATATTCTAATATTAAGGTTATAACCGGTACAGACTGTTTACCGCACACGGATTTGCTTTTTTCAAAAGATGGTGTTCATCCTAATGATTTAGGAATGCTGACATATTCTTCTAATCTATATAAAAAAATATTAAGCTTACTATAAACTCGAAGTTGTTTAAGGAATTATGATTATGAAATATGATGTTATAGTTGTAGGCGGCGGTCCTGCAGGAATTTGCGCGGCGGTATCAGCCGCAAGACAAGGCGTTAAAACCTTGCTTGTGGAACAAAACGGCTTTTGCGGCGGCATGGCAACCGCAGGGCTTGTGGGTCCTTTTATGACCTGCTACGATTCGACAGGCGAAGAGATGATTATAAGAGGCCTTTTTGAAGAAATTGTTGACAGATTGGTTGAAAAAGGCTTTGCTATACATCCAAAAGATGTTATGGGCGGAACGGCGTTTACTTCGTGGATAAAAATCGGTCACGACCACGTAACCCCGTTTGAATCGGAAGGCTTAAAACTCGTACTTGATGAAATGCTTTGTGAAGCAGGGGTTGAAGTACTATACCACACCGCATTTTTAGAACCTGTTTTAGAGGAAAACAAAATCATTGGAATAAAGGTTGCTTCAAAATCGGGAATAGAGAGTATCGAAGGTAATGTTATAATCGACTGCACAGGCGACGGTGATGTTGCTTACAGAAGCGGTGTGCCGTTTGAAATGGGTAATGAAGAATTAGGTCTTATTCAGCCCGCAACTATGTTTTATCATATAAGTAATGTTGATTCAGATGCTTTAGAAGCCGATATACAGGCAAATATTAATAATTTCTACCGTAAAGACGGAGTAAATTACCGTTCACTTCATTGGCGTGTTACCGAAGCGCGCGAAAATGGCGACTGGTCACTTGACAGAGTAAGTATAGGTATTTTCCGTATGCCTAAAAAGGACGAATGGTGCGTTAATACTTCACGAATTATGAATATTGATAGTACTGACAATAAAAGTCTTACAAAAGCCGAAATTGAAGGCAGACGCCAGGTTGATGAAATTACTAAATTTTTCCGTAAATATGTTCCGGGATGTCAAGACGCTCGCATAAAGGCTACCGCTTCACATATTGGTATCAGAGAAAGCCGCCATATAAAAGGTGAATACCGTTTAACTGCAGATGACCTTTTAAATGCTAAAGTCCCCGAAGACAGTGTTTTTATTGCGGCAAACTCGGTTGATGTTCACGGTAGATTTGGTCCTAAGAGCAACGAATATGTACCTATAAACGGTAAATATTACGGTGTGCCTTATAGAAGCTTAGTTCCTGTAAAGGTTGATAACTTGCTTATTGCGGGCAGATGCTTAAGCGCCGATTCTACCGCTGCGGGAGCTGTTAGAGTAATGCCGCCTTGTATGGCTATGGGGCAAGCGGCAGGAACGGCTGCGGCGCTTTCTATAAAAAATAACTGCACCGTAAGAAATATAAATATAAAAGAGCTCACTTACCTTTTAAAAGAAAATAAGGTGTATTTTGGATAAGAAACCAAAAACATATAATTGGAGGAATTAAAATGAGCAAACCATTTAAAACAATTGAATACACCTGTGATTTATGTATTGTAGGCGGAGGTCTTGCAGGAACAATTGCGGCACTTTCGGCGGCAAGAAACGGTATTAAGGTAGTTTTAATACAGGACCGCCCTATGCTTGGCGGCAACTGTTCTTCTGAAATAAGAATGTGGGTTCGTGGTGCAAAGGGAAAATACAACCGCGAAACAGGTATTCTTGCTGAGTTTGAAGAAGAAAATATCTACCGCAACCCTACCCTTGCCCCTACCCTTTGGGACAGTGTTCTTTTCGGTAAAGTAAAAGAAAATAAAAATATAACTCTGCTTTTAAATGCTTCGTGCCTGGATGCCGAGCGTGACGGCAATACAATCAAAAATGTTACCGCTTGGCAGCTGACTACATACACCTGGCATAAGGTATCTGCAAAATATTTTGCAGACTGCTCAGGTGACAGTATTTTAGCACCCCTTACAAATGCAAAGCACCGAATTGGTCGCGAAGCTAATGACGAATATAACGAAACAATAGGTCCAAAAGTTGCCGACCATAAAACAATGGGTATGAGTCTTCTTTTACAGGCGCGCGAAACCGACCACCCTGTAAAATTCACCCCACCCGAATGGGCAAACGTTTATAAAACCGATGAAGAATTTGCTATTATTCCATATCTTGAAACAGAACATAGTGGCTTCCGCGAACATACTATAGAAACAAGCGGCACAAACCTTTGGTGGATGGAGCTTGGCGGTGAGGGCCCCGCAATTTTAAATACCGAAGAAACACGTGACGAGCTTATGAAGGTTGCTTTCGGTATATGGGACCATATAAAAAATTACGGTGACCATAACTCTGAAAATTGGGAACTCGAATGGATAGGTTTCTTACCTGGCAAAAGAGAATCGGTTCGTTATGTAGGTGAATATGTTTTAACCGAAAATGATATTTTAGATGGTGGCAATTTTGAAGATGTAGTTGCCTATGGCGGTTGGCCGTTAGATGACCATAATCCCAAGGGCTTCCTTGCAAAAAATAAAGAAACCGACCTTTCTATAATGCGTTTACCCCCTTCCCCCTATGGCATTCCGTATAGAAGTCTTTATTCTGCCAATATTAAAAACCTTTTCTTTGCGGGCAGAAATATAAGCGCTACTCATGCGGCAATCAGTTCTACAAGAGTAATGGCAACCTGCGCCCTTTTAGGACAGGCAGTCGGTACCGCCGCCGCGCTCTGTGTTAATGAAAATACACAATCTACCAGTCTTGAAAAAAACGGCGTAGAAAAATTACAGCAAACCCTTTTAAACGACGGCGTATTTTTACCGGGCGTTGTAAGAAAAATCCCAACCATTACAACACTGGCAAAGGTAAATCTTCCAAAAGAACAACAGGAAATTCTTTTTAACGGTATTGAACGCCCAAGAAATTTGGTGCAAGAAAACCGTATCACACTTGAATTGCAAGACAGCATACAATTTGAGTATCAGGATGCAACCAATGTAAATGAGCTTAGAATCCAATTCGACCTTGATTATTTACGCAAATCGGTTTCACCTAACTGGAAGATGCAGGTATTCGCGCAAAAGCTTCACACAGGACGTGATTTTGTTCCAATGAAGGTAGCCAAAACCATAGTTCGAGAATTTGAAGTTTATGCCGACGGTGAACTAATCTATAAAACAGACAATAACTATTATTCTTTGGTAAAAATTCCCATTAACAAAAGGCTTACCTCACTCACCGTAAAATTCTTAAAAACCTGGGGTGCAGAACAGGTAAACCTATTCTCTTGTGATTTATTCTAATAGAAATTTAAATATTACCTCAATCATAACTACCGGCCGTGCCGGTAGTATGCACTGCCCCCCTTAGGGCATAAGACCGGCTGAGCCTATAGGCTCGTCGAAAAGTTTGCCAACCGCAACACTTTCACCGGCTGCCCCTAAAGGGGCTTTTTATTTGCCTTC
>JAFQOJ010000052.1 GCA_017403265.1 Clostridia bacterium | reverse complement strand
GTTCGCCAAAATCTACAAAAAACAAAGTTATAACCTAAGAATAAAGGTTATTATCTATCATATTCTACCACTTACAGCGCAATATGTCAAGAAAAGTAATTATTAAATTTACAATATATAAAATTCTTTAATTTTTTACTTTATTTTTTATAATATGTATGGTATAATTTATAATGAATATTTATGTACTGAAAGGAGTGGGGATTTTATGTTTAAAAAATTGATTTTAGGTCTGTTGGTTATGTGTTTGAGTTTTAGCCTTTGCGGTTGTGATTTTTTTATGGCCGATACGGCAGAGCTTCTATCACCGCCTGCACTTTCAGACGATTTTAAGTATATATCCGATGCAATAAATGGGAGTGCCCAAAGTGATTATTTAATGGAATATCCCCAAACCGGTGATTATCGCTCGGCGGTGGTGCAAAAGGATATTGACGGCGACGGTGTAAGCGAAGCCTTTGCTTTTTACAGTACTAAAGACGGCGAAACCGAAATGATGAATATAAATGTTATTTGCTTTAAGAACAAGGAATGGAAATCGGTTTCGGTACAAACTATTGTAGCCGCCGGTGTTCATAGGGTTGAGTTTTGCGATTTAGACCAAGACGGCATATCTGAAATTTTGGTTGGCTGGCAGATTTATTCAACAAGCAATATGCAGTTGGCAGTTTATTCTTTTAAACAAGGCGCGCTGACTCAAATGATGCTTAACAAATATGCTCATTTTGTTGTTTGTGACCTTGACGAAAACAAAACCGACGATGTTTTAATTGTTGATGTTGATGAAACAAAACAGCAAAACACCGCTTCGCTTTACGGATTTACTGATGGTAGTGTTATTCAAATAGGAAGATGTGCTCTTGATAGCAAGGTGCAGTCCTTAGGTCACCCGATTGTGTCTGAGCTTTCTTCGGGTAAGCCCGCAGTTTATATAGATTCGGTAAAGGGTATAGGTGCCATAACCGAGGTTATAATTTACGAAAAAGGAAAGCTTCTTAATCCGCTTTATGATAAGGAGCTTTTGGAAACCAACAAAACCTTGCGCGCGGCAAGCCTTTCCACAGGTGATTTTAACGGTGACGGTATTCTTGAAATACCTGTTCAGCTTAATGTTCCGTCTGTTACTAAAAATGAAGCGGCGGAAAAGCTTTATCTTACAAACTGGTGTTCGTTTAACGGTGAATTTCTTACCACACAGGTGACTTCTATGGTAAATCTTATTGACGGATATTACTACAATTTGCCGTCAAAATGGGTGGGCAATATTGCTGTGTTAAAGGATACCGATAACCGCATACGTGAAATTTATAGCTATGATACCGAAAAAATGGTTGTAGGTGATAGTCTGCTTTATATGAGAGCGATAAAAATAAGCGATTGGGAGAAGGGCGTATATAACGCACTTAATCTTATGGAAATAGGCAGAACTAAGGATTCGGTTATAGCTTGCAGAATCCCAAGAAAATCGGGACTAACTTTTGATAGTGTGAAAAAAAGCTTTGGAGTATATAATCAGGAGGCAAAATAGTGAAACGCATCTTAATAGCAGAAGACGAAGCGGCAATCCGCGAATTTGAGGCAATAAATTTAAAAAGAGTAGGCTATACGGTGGTAGAGGCAGGCTCGGGTGAAGAAGCACTTGAAATTTTTGATAACGATTTTGAAGGCTTTGATATTGCTTTGCTAGATATCTCAATGCCGGGTATGGACGGTTTTACTCTATGTAAGGAGCTTCGTAAGAGAAGTGAAACCTTAGGCATTATAATGCTTACTGCCAGAACACAGGAAATGGACAAAATAAGCGGTTTAATGATAGGTGCCGACGACTATATTACAAAGCCGTTCAGTCCTACAGAGCTTTTAGCACGCGTTGATTCGCTCTATAGGCGTGTTGAAATGTACGCACCCAAAACAGAAACTAAACTAACCGATGATATTACTTTGGGTGAGTTTACCCTTAATTTAAGAAAGAGAACCTTACTTAAAAACGGAGTTAATATTGAGCTTACACAGGTAGAATTCCAAATGATTGAATATTTCTTCTCTAACCCTGATGTAGCACTTGACAGAACCGATATTTTAACAAAGGTTTGGGGTAGTAATTACTTCGGTGAAGAAAAGATTGTAGACGTTAATGTAAGGCGTCTTAGAATGAAGATAGAAGACGACCCATCAAAGCCACAAAGATTACTTACGGTTTGGGGTATGGGTTATAAGTGGAGTACAAGGTAAATACCAAAAAATTCTAAGGAAGGAGAAGGCAAATGCGCTTAGACATAAAATTTAAAAGCATTACATATAAATGGTTTTTTAATATTTTTCTTGTAACGGTAGCTGTTATGTGTGTGGCGGCGATTGCGTTTTCTTCGCTATATGCTTCGCTTTATACCCAAAAAATTGAAGCGCTTGCCACCGATTATTCCGAAGAGTTTGCATCTCTTAGCAATACCGATTCAAAAACCTTTAAGGATTCAGCCATCATTATGGCGCAGGAGTTTGATCACAAGGATAAAATAGAAGTTCAGGTTATAGATAAAAACGGTAAAGTTTTTGTATCAACTACAGGATTTTCTGCCGCGGACAGCGAAATGCCTGATTATAGTAGGGCTAAGGCAAGCGGCAAACTAGAAGTATTCAAGGGCAAAAGCAGTACTAAGCAGTCTATAATGGCAGGAACGGTGATGATTTATAGTAACGACGGAGAGGAGCTTGGTGCTTACCGTTGGGTAACCTCAATGTCGCGAGCTAACAGGCTTATGGCAGTCGTTACGGCAATCATTATTTTGTTGTGCCTTGTAATGCTTTCGGTTATGGTTATTACAGGTATTTTCTTTGTAAAGTCTATTGTAAATCCAATTCGTGATGTAAGTAATATAGCCCGCACAATCGCCAGAGGTGATTTTGAGTCGCGTATAGAGATTAAAAGCGATGATGAAATCGGTGAATTATGCGATGCGATTAACTTTATGGCATCTGAGCTTCATAATTCTGAAAGCATAAAGAACGACTTTATATCTTCGGTTTCTCACGAATTGAGAACCCCGCTTACTGCTATAAGGGGTTGGGGTGAAACGGCCAAAATGTCCTTAGGTAGCGATACCGAGCTTGTAAGCAGGGGACTTGATGTAGTGCTTAGTGAAGCCGACCGCCTTTCAAGCCTTGTAGAAGAGCTTTTGGATTTTTCCCGTATGCAAACGGGTAGGCTTTCCTTGGTTTCTCAGCCTATGGATGTAACCTTAATACTTAACGAATCGGCAGATATGTACAAGGAGCTTGCTAAAAAGCAGGATATTGATTTAGTAGTGTCTGTGCCGAGTGAAGAAATTACTGTTCTCGGTGACAAAAATCGCTTGAAACAGGTGTTTATAAATGTAATAGACAATGCGGTTAAATACACCAATGCGGGCGGGCAGGTGCTTGTGAACCTAGCTACTGAAGAAGCGTGTGTGCGTATTACAGTTACCGATACTGGTGTTGGCATTCCAGCCGAGGATATTGACCGTGTTAAAGAGAAATTTTATAAAGCGAATAAAACGGTGCGCGGTTCGGGTATAGGCCTTGCCGTTGCCGATGAAATTATAAAACAGCATGACGGACTTTTATTTGTAGAAAGTACCGAAAATGTAGGAACCAAGGTTACAGTAGTGTTGCCTATCTATGAAGAACCGATAGTGGAAGCTACTGAAGAAATTATCGATGAAGCAGGAGAAACAGATGAATAAGTATACTTCAATCGGCGGTCAGGCTTTAATTGAAGGCATTATGATGAAAAGCCGCGAAAAATCCGCCTTGTGTGTGCGTCTTCCCGATGGAAGTATTGATACTTCTTATATGGAATATGAGCCATTAGGCAAACGCTATAAATTTTTCAGAATTCCGATTATTCGCGGTGTTACTGCTTTTGTGGAGTCTATGATACAGGGCTATAAGGCGCTTATGCTATCTGCCGATAAATCGGGATTTACCGACTTTGAAGAAGATAAGCCTAAAACCGAAGAAGAACCCAAAAAAGACAGTGCTTTATTAAATACTGTTATGATAATCGGTGCAGTTTTAGGTTGTGTTTTGGCGGTAGTATTGTTTATGTATTTACCGCGCCTTTTGGTATCGGGTATAGAAAGTCTTTTTAATGTAGAAATTACCTCTAAGCTTTTACGCTCTTTTATAGAACAGTTTGTAAAGCTTGCGGTTTTTGTGTGCTATGTATGCATAGTATCGCTTATGAAGGATATAAAGCGAGTATTTATGTATCACGGTGCAGAGCATAAGACAATTTTCTGCTACGAAAAGGGTTTAGAGCTTACTGTCGAAAATGTTAAAAAACAAAAGCGCTTTCATCCGCGTTGCGGCACTTCCTTTATGATACTTATGATACTTATAAGCGTTGTTTTTTCTACTCTTTTGCAGGTGATTTTCCCAAGCGTTTACAGTATTAAATGGCTTTGGGTATTGGCTAAAATTTTAATGATTCCGCTAATTTGCGGTGTTGGCTATGAAGTACTTAAAATTTGCGGCAGGTATGATAATATAATTACCCGTATAATCTCGGCTCCGGGTGTGTGGTTGCAAAGAGCTACAACAAAAGAACCCGAAGATGATATGATTGAAATTGCAATTGCTGCACTAAAGGCGTGCGAGCCTGAGATTCCGGATGTGGAGAGACCAGATGACAATATTTGAAGCATATAATCACACTAAGCAAAAGCTTAAATCGGCAGGTATTCCCGATAGCGTTTTTGAAGCGAAGGTTATAATTAAGCATATTACAGGGCTTACTAATTCGCAAATTTTAACCGAATATACAAAAGAACTAACAGAGTTTCAACAGAATAATTTAACCGCAATACTCCGTCAGCGCGAAATAAGATATCCGTTACAGTACATCTTGGGTGAATGGGCATTTTATAAATACAAATTCAAGGTGGGTGTTGGGGTTTTAATTCCCCGTAGCGACACCGAGATTTTGGTAGAAGAATGTGCTAAATATTTAGAAGACAAACCGAAAGCGCATATATTGGATTTATGCTCGGGTAGCGGATGCATAGGTATTTCATTAGCGTGCGATTTTCGTGAGAGCGCGGTTGTACTGCTGGAAAAATACCCTGAAGCTATGCGATATATTGAAGAGAATATTAAGCTAAACGCTGCTTATAACGCAATAGCGTTTTCGGGTGATGTACTGCAGGGCGACGCGAATGAACAAAAGTACGATTTAATAGTAAGTAATCCGCCCTATATTCCCCCTAGTGAAATGGCAATAACCTCACCTGAAACTAAGTTTGAGCCTGAAACTGCGCTTTTAGGCGGCGAAGACGGCTTGGTTTTTTATAAAGCAATAATAAAGAATTATAAAAATTCCTTAAAGGACGGCGGTATGCTAGGCCTTGAAGTAGGAATAAATGAGAGTGAGCGCGTATCGGCTCTTTTAAAGGAAGCCGATTTTACAAATATTACAGTAACAAAAGACTTAAACGGTATAGAACGCGTAGTCACTGCAATAAATGAATAAAGGAGAATGAATAATGGCTTCAAAGAATTCACAAACAAAAACTGCGGTTAAGGTAACTGATGATAACGAAAAGCAAAAGGCGCTGAAAACCGCCATTGAGCAAATAGAAAAGCAATTTGGTAAGGGTGCTGTTATGCGTCTTGGCGAAAATGCTGCTATGAGCGTTGAACATATTAAAACAGGTTCTCTAACACTTGATGTAGCGCTTGGTATAGGCGGCATTCCAAAGGGTAGAATTGTAGAAATATACGGTCCCGAATCTTCGGGTAAAACTACAGTTGCGCTTCACTGCGTAGCCGAAGCTCAAAAAGCAGGTGGCACTGCCGCATTTATAGATGTTGAGCACGCTTTAGACCCCGTTTATGCTTCTAATTTAGGTGTTGATATTGATTCATTATTAGTTTCTCAGCCAGATTCGGGTGAGCAAGCTTTAGAAATTGCCGAAAGCCTTGTTCGCTCGGGCGCCGTTGATATTATTGTTATCGACTCGGTTGCGGCTTTGGTTACTAAGGCGGAAATCGAAGGTGAAATGGGTGATAACCATGTTGGTCAGTTGGCGCGTCTTATGTCACAGGCACTTCGTAAGTTAACAGGCGCCTTGTCTAAAACCAACTGTGCAGCTATCTTTATTAACCAATTGCGTGAAAAAATTGGTGTTATGTACGGTAACCCCGAGGTTACTACAGGCGGTAGAGCGCTTAAGTTCTATTCTTCTGTTCGTATTGATGTTCGCAAGGGTGAAGTTATTAAAGATGGAAGCGATATAATAGGTGTTCATACCAAGGCTAAGATTGTTAAAAACAAGGTGGCGCCACCCTTTAAGGTTGCCGAGTTTGATATTATGTACGGCACAGGTATTTCCCATGCAGGTGAGATTGTAGATGCGGGTGTTGATACGGGTGTAGTTAAAAAGTCAGGCGCGTGGTTCTATTACGGAGAAACTCGTTTGGGCCAAGGCAGAGATAATGTTAAAAAGCTGTTTGAAGATAATGCCGAATTGGCAAAAGAAATTGAAGATAAGATTATGGCAATACTGACTGACAGTAACACTCAGCTTGTAGATGAACAGGATGATGAATTTATTATGCCTACAGAGCCTGTAGCAACACGTAAATCTATTGATATTGATATTGCAGTAGACGACTAATGCAAATCGTAAGTTTGAAAAAAGATAAGCTTCATTTAACAAGGTTAAGCTTCGACGATGGAAGCGAAGCCTTAATAGATAGTGATGTTTGTAATGAAAGTTGCTTAAAAGTTGGTGCTGATTTATCTGATAACAGTTTAAAAGAACTGTTAGAAGAATCGGATTATAGGCGGGCTAAATCGCGTGCTATCTGGTATTTAGACCGTGCCGACCATACCGAAAAAGGCCTTTATGATAAGCTTATACGCGGCGGCTTTAAAAAAGAAGCGGCTGCTAAAGTAGTTGCTCGTTTTATTGAAGTAGGCTTGCTTGACGATTGCCGTTTTGCAGAAAATTATGCTGAGAGGTTAAATGCTTCTAACTATTCTAAACGCGAGATTTTGCAAAAGCTTACCTTAAAGGGTGTACCCTATTCGGTGGCTAAGGAAGTTTTAGCGGATACCGACGGCGATGAGCAAAGTAAAATTAAAAATTTATTAGAAAAAAAGTACCAAACAAAATTACAAAGACAAGACGGCGCCCAAAAGGTTTTTGCAGCCCTTGTGCGAAAGGGCTTTTCTTACTCTGAGGTGAGAGAAGCGCTAAAAAGCTATATAGAAGAATTTGAGGAATAATATGTATAAGGTTAGTATGGTATCGCTTGGTTGTCCTAAAAACCAAGTAGATGCTGAAATGATGCTTTTTTCTCTTAAAGCGGCAGGATTTGAGTTGTCCTCCGAAGAGGCTCAGGCAGATGCGATAATCATAAACACCTGCGGTTTTATAGAGGATGCAAAGGCAGAGGCTATTGAAAATATTTTAGAAGCATCACGCTATAAGTCAGAGGGTAACTGTAAAGCCCTTATAGTAACGGGCTGTCTTTCTGAACGCTATAAGGATGATGTTACCGAAGAAATCCCCGAAGTTGATGTATGTGTAGGCATAGGCTCTAACGGTAATATTGCCGAGATTGTTAAAAACGCAATAGAAGGTAACTTTAAAAATTCATACGGAGAAAAAACCGATTTAGATTTAAACGGTAAGCGTATTTTAGGCGGTATGCCGTTTACGGCATATTTAAAGGTGGCAGACGGCTGTGATAACTGCTGTACCTACTGTGCTATACCTAAAATAAGGGGTAGGCTTAGAAGCCGTACTATAGAAGACTGTGTGAAAGAAGCTACAGAGTTAGCTGGGAACGGAGTTAAAGAGCTTATAGTAGTAGCACAAGATACCACCGCTTACGGTACCGATATTTACGGTGAGCCAAGACTTCCTGAATTACTTACCGAGCTTTGTAAAATTGAAGGTATCCATTGGATAAGAACTTTATATACATATCCAGATAAAATAACCGATAAGTTTTTAGATGTAATTGCAAGTGAGCCGAAATTGGTTAAATATTTAGATATTCCGCTTCAGCATATAAACGGTGAAATTTTAAAGAAAATGAATCGCAAGGGCGATAAGCAAAGCATAGAAGCTTTAATTAAAAAAATCCGTAATAAAATACCGAATATAACTTTACGTACTACATTTATTACAGGCTTCCCTGGAGAAACAGGAGAACAGTTTGAAGAATTAGCTGAATTTGTAAAAGAAACCCGTTTTGATAGACTTGGTTGCTTTACATATTCCGCCGAAGAAGATACCCTTGCCGCCCAAATGGATACCCAAGTAGACGAGCAAACAAAGGTTTCGCGTATGGAAAATATTATGGATATGCAAACCACCATTGCAAGTGAAAAAAATGAAGAGAAAATTGGAACTGTTACCGAAGTTTTAATCGAAGGCTGGGACGACTACATTAAATGCTATTTCGGAAGAACTGTTAGCGATGCCCCCGAGGTTGACGGTAAAATTTTCTTTATGTCTACAAGACCGCTTGTGATAGGCGAGTTTGTGAATGTAATAGTAAATGATTGTTTAGAATACGATTTGTTAGGAGAGTTAGCAGAATGAATACACCCAATAAATTGACTTTAGCCCGCATGATAGCAACCCCTATTTTTATGGCGGAAATGCTTATAGGTTTTAGATATCATTATACAGTGGCACTTGTTTTGTTCGCATTAGCATCTGTTACCGATGCTATTGACGGACATATGGCAAGAAAGTATAATATGGTAACCGATTTCGGTAAATTTATGGATCCTCTTGCCGATAAGATGCTTACAACCGCCGCTTACTTAGGCTTTATGTTTATTTATGGCAAAGGCAATTTAAGCTGGCATATGGTGGCAATAACCTTTATAGTATTATTCCGCGAGTTTGCGGTTTCTTCTATTCGCTTGGTTGCAGTAACTGCAGGCGGTAAGGTTGTAGCGGCAAATATGTGGGGTAAGTGTAAAACTGTTAGTCAAATGGTAGGTATTATCTTTGCTTTGGCAGTTTATGCTGCGAGTGAGTTTGTGTCTATTCCCGCCCAAACTTTTGCTATACTAAATTCAGTTATAATTGCTTTGTTCTGGCTTTCGGCTGTGCTTTGTGCTATTTCGGGCGCAATTTATATTTGGGGCGGAAGAGAGTATATCGCAAACGCAAAATAAACAGTAGGTGACCGCTTTGTTTAAAAGATTAATTGAAGATGTAAACGCCGTTCGTGACCGTGACCCTGCGGCGCGTAGCTTTTTAGAAGTGTTTTTTCTATATCCCGGTGTTAAGGCAATAAGAATGCACCGCCGCGCACATTTTTATTACAAGCATAATATGCCGTTTTTAGCGCGCTTGGTTTCTCAAAAGGCGGCGCGCAAAACAGGTATAGAAATTCACCCAGGCGCTACAATCGGCCGCCGTCTTGTTATAGACCACGGCACAGGCGTTGTAATAGGTGAGACCACCGAAATTGGTGACGATGTACTGATTTACCAAGGTGTTACATTAGGCGGTACCGGTAAGGATACAGGTAAGCGCCACCCAACAATTGGTAATAATGTTATGATAAGTGCAGGCGCAAAGGTTTTAGGTCCCTTTAAAATAGGGGATAATTCACGCGTGGCTGCGGGAGCTGTTGTTCTTGCTGAAGTACCGCCAAATTCAACCGTTGTGGGTGTTCCTGCGCGTGTTGTAAAACAGGACGGCAAGCGTGTAGCCTTAGACCAAATTCACATTCCTGACCCTGTAAAGCAAAAAATGGATTCACTTGAAAGCCGAATTTTAGAGCTTGAAATGAAACTCAAGGAGAAATAGTATGAAAATTTTTAACACTTTAACCAGACAAAAGGATGAATTTAAGCCGTTAGTAGAAGGAGAAGTGAAAATCTACGCTTGCGGTCCTACAGTATATAACTATATTCACATCGGCAATGCGCGTCCGCTTTGCGTATTTGATGTTTTGCGCCGTTATTTTGAGTGGCGCGGTTTTAATGTAAACTTTGTTCAAAACTTCACAGATATTGATGATAAGCTGATTAATAAGGCAAATGTCGAAGGTATTACCGTGCCCGAGGTTGCCGAAAGATATATAAAAGAATTCTGGACCGATGCTAAAGGTCTTAATGTGCGTGAAGCAACTGTGCATCCGCGTGCTACCGAAAATATTGCCGAAATTCAGGGCATTATTTCTGCGCTTATTGAAAAAGGTTATGCTTACGCCGTAGGTGGAGATGTTTATTACCGCGCTAAGAAATTTTCGGAGTATGGTAAGCTTTCGCATCAACCGCTTGAAGATTTGGCAGAGGGCGCAAGTAACCGTGTTGACGGCGGTGCCGATATTAAAGAAGACCCAATGGATTTCTGCCTTTGGAAAGGCGCTAAGGAGGGTGAACCTTTTTGGGAATCTCCTTGGGGTAAGGGTAGACCCGGTTGGCATATAGAATGCTCGGCTATGGCAGGAAGATATTTAGGTGAAACTATTGATATCCACTGCGGCGGTCTTGATTTAATATTCCCCCATCACGAAAACGAAATTGCGCAAAGTGAAGCTGCTCACGGCTGTGACTTCGCGCATTATTGGATGCACAACGGCTTTATCAATGTTGATAATCACAAGATGTCTAAATCCTTAAATAACTTCTTTACTGTAAGAGATGTAGCAGAAAAATACGGTTATGAGCCTATTCGTTATTTCCTTATTTCTTCACAGTACAGAAGTCCTATTAACTACTCGGTAGATATTATTGAACAGGCTAAAAATTCGCTTGAGCGCCTTTATAATTGCCGTGATAACATTGATTTTGCACTCAAAAACGCACAAGACGGCGGCGAAGTACCCGAGTTTGTAGAAACTCGCAAAAACGAGTTTATTACCGCTATGGAAGATGACCTTAATACCGCCGATGCTTTAGCTGCTATTTTTACTCTTGTTCGTGATGTTAACAGTGCTATCGCAAACGGTGCTAAAAAGGTAACACTTGAAGCTTGTGCAGATATTTTCGACCAATTAACAGGTGTTTTAGGCCTTGTTTATAACCGTAAGGAAGAAACCTTAGATAGTGAAATTGAAGCGCTTATTGAAAAGCGTACTGAAGCCAGAAAGGCTAAGGATTTTAAAACCGCTGATGAAATTCGCGACAAGCTTAAGGAAATGGGTATCGTTTTAGAGGATACTGCACAAGGCGTAAAATGGTCGAGAAGTTAAAAAAAGAGCCGTTAGGTAAGGATTTTTACCTTTATGTAAGTAAATCTCACGCTTTTGGCACCGATGCAGTACTGCTTGCGAATTTTTGCAAGGCAAAGCAAAAGGATAAAACCGTCGATTTAGGAACAGGCTGCGGTATTATACCATTTTTGCTCTTGCGTGACGGTCTTTTGGAATCGGCAATTGGTGTTGATATAAGCGAAGAGGCAATTGAACTTGCAAACAAAACTAAGAATGAATTTGGTCTTACAAAATTCACTCCAATACTTTGTGATTTGAAGGATTTAAAGGGTAAGGTGAAATTTGGGTGCAATACCCTTGTCACCTGTAATCCACCATATAAAGCGGCTAGTGCAGGTCTTCAAAGTACGGGTGAGCGTGAGCGCGTTGCCCGTCACGAAGTGGAGTGTACGCTTCAGGATATAATAGAAGTTTCAGCAAAGCTTTTGCAAACAGGCGGCAGACTTTGTATGTGCCACCGCCCAGAACGCTTGGGTGAGCTGATGTCGCTTATGACTGAATGTAAGGTAGAACCTAAAAGGCTTAGACTAGTTTGCCAACGCAAAGGTGAGGAGCCATGGCTTGTGCTTGTAGAGGGCAGACGTTGTGGCAAAACAGGGCTTCGCATTGAGCCAACACTCTATGTAGAAGAAGACGGCGATTGGTCAAAAGAAATGATTGAAATTTACGGTGCTTATAAGGAGGCGTATTTATAATGTTGGGAAAGCTTTATGTTGTGGGTACGCCAATAGGTAATTTGGGTGACTTTAGCCCCCGCGCTATTGAAACACTCGAAAGGGTGGATTTTTTAGCTGTAGAGGACACCAGAGTTACCGTAAAATTACTCAACCGCTTTAATATTAAAAAAGAAATGCTTTCTTATTATGAGCATAATAAATTACCAAAGGGTAATTTAATTTTAGAAAGACTTTTAAAGGGTGAAAGCTGCGCCGTTTTATCAGATGCGGGAATGCCAGCAATATCCGACCCAGGCACAGATTTAGTAAAATTATGCTATCAAAATAATATACCGGTTGAAGCGGTACCGGGGCCGAGTGCGGTTACTACTGCACTTGCGGTTTCGGGCATGGACTGCGGACGGTTTTGCTTTGAAGGTTTCCTAACCACCCAAAAAAGCGGAAGAACGGCACATCTTAATGAACTTAAAACAGAAAAGCGCACAATGGTTTTTTATGAAGCTCCGCACAAGCTTTTAGCCACATTACAAGATATGTTATCGGCTTTTGGCGAGCGTGAAATTGCAGTTGTGCGTGAACTTACAAAACTGCACGAAACGGTTATGCATACAAATTTCACTGATGCAATTGCATATTTTAATGAGAATGCTCCACGCGGAGAATTTGTGCTTATTGTAACAGGCGCAAAAGAAGAGATTATAAGCTATACATTAGAAGATGCGACGTCATTGGCTGAAAAATTGGTGAGTGAGGGAAACTCTACTTCATTCGCAGCAAAAGAAGTTGCAAATATTACAGGACTTAAAAAGGGCGATATTTATAAAAGTCTTTTGAAAAAATAAGGTGAATTATGAAAAACAATAAAGATTTTAATAGTAACCCAAACGGTGAAGGATTTAATATTATTGTAACAGATAAAGGATATAAAAGTCACCGCTTTAAAAAGAAAAAGCACGGTATAGCTGGCTTTTTTCAAAAAATTGGAAATTGGTGGAGTGACCTTAAAAGGTGGAAAAGGCGTTTAATTAAGGTGCTTACAGTAATTATTGTTATTTTGTTGGTGCTTGCAATAACCTTTTTGTCACTTTTCAACTATAATTATAATAAAATTACCACTAATCCTGAAGAGTTAGGGTTTGAAAATATTATAGATCAAAAAATTGTTAATATTGCACTTTTCGGTATTGATACGAGAAGCAAATCTTCCTTTAAGGGTAATTCGGACAGTATAATGGTGCTTAGTATTAACACCGAAACCAATGCCGTAAAAATTGTTTCTATAATGCGTGATTCACTTGTAGAAATTAATGATGGTGAAAAAACCTATTATAACAAGATAAACAGCGCTTACGGTTCGGCTAGCGGCGGTCCTGAGCTTGCTATCAAAACCCTTAATCATAATTTCGGGCTTGATATTTCGGAATATGCTACTGTTAATTTTTACGGTATGGCAGAGATTATAGATGCTGTTGGCGGTATTGATGTAGAGTTTACTCGTCAAGAGGTTGTTACAAACCATGCTGACGGTTTTAACGGTCTTGTAAAGCGTCACTGCGAAAAAATCGGTGTAGACCCAGAGCCGTATTATATCAGAACTGAAGGTAAGCATCATGTAAACGGTATTCAGGCGGTTGCTTACTCGCGTATACGAAAGTATGAAAATATATGGGGTACTAATAACGATTTCGGCAGAACTGACCGTCAGCGTTATGTTATGGAGCAGCTTTTTGAAAAGGCTATAAAGCTTCCAAAATCAAGGTATGTAAATCTGGTAAAGGCTTTAATACCATATACCGAAACATCACTTTCTTACAGTGAAATTATGGGACTTGCTTTTGATGTCTTGTTGGATTCTCCAACCTTTGAACAGACGCGTATGCCACTTAACGAATATCAAATGAAAGCACCAAATATTCCAAGGGTAGGCTCTACAGTTTATTATGATTTGGAGTTTGCAAAGGATTTGTTACACGAATTCTTTTATAATAATGTTAACCCAGAAGCGTATGTAGAGCAAAACGGTATCGCCAAAAACGATTGGTATGCGGCATTAAAATGATATTAAGAAGGTATTTTTAAATGGTTTATGTATATTTGGTTATAAGTGTTGCACTTGTCCCCGTTCTTGATAATTTTCTTCCAATATTGCGCCAAGGTTATTCTTGGTGGTTGGTGCCGCTTTTAGTAATAGGCAGCTTTTTGGCACTTGCAATTTTGCATTTGCTTTGGTTTTTGTTAAGCTTTTTGTTTGTAAGTGTTAAATCGAATAAGGAAAAGGGCAGTCGTTATTACCGTTTTGTGCTAAAGAACACTTTGCCGCTTATTGTGTCACTGGCAAGGGTTAAAATTAATGTTACGGGTATGAATTTGGATGAAATTCCAACTGATAGGAAAATGATGTTCGTTTGTAACCATCAGCACGATTTTGACCCTGTTATTATATGGTCGGTTTTCCCAGAAAATGATATTGGCTTTATTGGTAAAAAGGAAATTTATAAAACAATGCCATTTATTGCCAAGGTTATGCACAAGCTTTACGGTTTACCCATAGACAGAGAAAACAACCGCGAGGCCGCAAAGACGATTATTCAGGCAATAAATTATATAAAAGAGGACAAGGCGTCAATTGCAATTTTCCCTGAAGGATATACAAGCCTTCAGTGTAAGCTTTTGCCGTTTAGAAACGGTGCTTTTAAAATTGCACTAAAGCCAAAAGTACCTATTGTGGTTTGCGTTCTAAATGGCACCAGAGAAATCCCCAAAAGAATGATTTGGCGCGGCTGTACTGTGGATTTTAAGGTTTTAGATGTAATCTATCCCGAAGATTACGAAGGTATGAATACTAATGAAATCGGCGAAAAAATTCACAACCAGATGCAAGAAGCACTTGCAGAATTAAGAAAGTAAAATAATAAATGTCAATCTTTAAAAAAAGATTGACATTTTACTTTTATAAAGATATAATAATATGTGCGTGTTAAAATGCTGTAAAATTAAATAATCGAGGCGTGGCTCAGTTTGGTAGCTTTGAGTTTGACCGCCGCCTGTGGCGGAAGAAGGGAGAACGAAAAGGCGCCGCGGTCGACAAGCGAGATACGGCAGTATCGAGACGTCGGGAACCGCAAGAGTAAGCGGAGTAGCAGCGCTATATGTAGCAGTTCAAAGTGTATACTTTATCAAAATTTAATATGTTATCGAGGCGTGGCTCAGTTTGGTAGAGCGCTGCGTTCGGGACGCAGAGGCCGCAGGTTCAAATCCTGTCGCCTCGACCAAAAATCCGTGTTTCCTCTATGGGAAGCACGGATTTTTTATGCCTTATTCTTTGGTTAATGCGTAGTAATTTTTACACCACATGCGCCACTACGAGTCTTGAGTATTATCCCAGTATAAAAAATCAATTGCAAATTCTTTAGCACTTACGTGATAAATTGCCACCTCAAGAATACGCTTAACTTCTGCTGTTTTTCTTACAATGGGAAGTATTTCATCAATTGGCCTTATGATTCCAGATATAAAAAGAACTGCAAATTCATTATCACTGCGTCTTAGTGAATGAAGAATTCCCTTTATTCCTTTTTCATTTTCCTCCTTGGTGGCAATCAGATTATCCCAAAAAGCGTCCATTTCCTGTCTGTTCATATGGGCAAGAAACAAAAGTATACTATAGGTGTCCTTTTCAATATACGTGCTTTTGGTGTGTTCGGGCAATTTATGAAGAAAACTTCTAAAATACTGTAATGCAGGATTTTGTTTTTCTGCTTTACCAACTCCATATACTTCTGCCAAAAACTGCATCACTAAGGATTCCTGACGCATAGGTTTCGTAATTATCAATTCATCCCCCACGCCATCAAAGATCATAATATCAATTTCAGAATTATCTTTATAAATTCTTTGTCGATATTCCAAATAAGCAACAATTTCTATAGGTGATATAAGTGTTTTACACATTTCTACATAGTCCTCAAAAGACATACAGTTTACATCTATACTGTTATCTGAATGTCTTTTTAAAAGATGAGGATATTTATCAATGTGTTGATTCTCAAAAACAACTAACGGAATAACCTTGGCATCACGCTGAAATGAAATCTCTTGTCCTCTCTTATTTTTAAAAGTAGGCAATTCGCCAGAAGATAATAATTGCATAGTTTGCTTCACTTGTTTTTTTGCTACCTTGCATTTGTTTTGCAGCCATTTATTTTCAGATTTATCATCAAATGTTTGCTCTTCTGGGTTTCGCTCTTTAAGTTGAATAGCAATAATTATATCTTTTAGATTTATTATTAAATCTGCAAGTTCTATTTTTGTACTACCTTCGGGAACGAAACACAAATCATCAAAAACCAATTCTTTAAAAAAATAGTCTTCGGAAAATGCACTAAGCAATCGTTCGGAATTATTCATAAACACCTCTTGTTTTACGTGTATTTTTTTTATTATAACATAAAGTAATGATCATCACAATAAAAACTACGGCGGTAAGGTTTTTACTCCTTACCGCCGTGTGCGTTATGCTGATTGCTGTGCTTTCAACTTTGCCTTAGCTTCTGCAATCTCAGCTTTAACTTTGGGAATCATCTCTGTGAGTAGTATCTCACATTCCTCTCTCGTTTTGGCATAGACATTGAATTTCTTTCGTTTGCCATCGGCAAGTCTTGGGAAGTAACTGCCTTCCCATAGGTTTTCACTAACCTGATATAAGCATCCGGTGCCGGGCTTTCGCATTTTGCCTTGTACGGCTTCAAATTTTGGCTTACACGGCTCGTTTGTGTCTTGGTCGGGTGTTTGCTCGTCTTCGGTGCTAAC
>JAFQOJ010000051.1 GCA_017403265.1 Clostridia bacterium | reverse complement strand
CTAAAACCTAAACGGTGTTCTCGCATATCCATTATAACACCTATTTTAAATTCTGCACTATATACTTTGTTTTTTCTCCCTGTTTTACCCATAAAAAATATGCACCTCCAAAAGTGTCTAACTTTTGGGGTGCATATCATTGAGTGCTCATTTTAAATTGCGATGATTACAACATAGAAATTTACTTATCTATTGACAATATTATGCCTATACTATAATATATAATTGATATAAATAGCACAAAGGATGGTATAAAAGTAATGAGTCAAATCGCAGATTATATTAACGAATTTTTACATCCCTTGGCAGAGATTTCTGCCGGAGTATTAGAGCTAATTGGCATTATTATAATTATAGTTGGCTCTTGCCGTGCGCTAGTGCGACTTTTTAAACACATATTAGCAAAAGGAAACTTCAGTGTAGCAAACGACCTAGGACGTGCTCTTTCTTTAGCCTTAGAGTTTAAGATGGGCGCCGAGATTATTAAAACAGTTATTATACATAACCTTGAAGAGTTGGCAATACTTGGTAGCGTAATTGTTATTCGTGCTTTATTGGCGTTTATTATCCATTTTGAAATTCATTCAGAAAAGAATAAATCCAAGAAAAAAGAAACAGAGCAATAGACTAGCTTATAGATAGGGGTTACTTTTATGGGTATCACAAAAATAAACGATAATATTTACCGTACAACCACACCGTATAAGGATATTTGGACAACACTTTATGTTATAAAAACCGATAAAGGTGATATGCTTTTTGATGCGGCAAGCTTTGACGAAGATGCCAAAAAGTATACTATACCGTTTTTAGAGGAATGCGGAGTTACAAAGGAAAGTTTAAAATACATATTTATATCGCACGACCATTCTGACCATGCAGGTGGTCTTAAATCGCTTTTGCCATACTATCCCAATGCGGTAGTTCTTTCGCGTTCGAGTGACCTTAAAAATCGCTATGCCGAGTATACTGTTACCGCCCCAAACGAAAACGACCAGTTTTTAGATGCTTTAGAAGTTGTGACTATTGTAGGACATACCTGCGACTGTGCCGCAATACTTGACAAGCGTACAAAAACGTTTATAACTGGGGATTGCTTGCAGGTTTGGGGTATTGTTGGCTCACAAAATTGGGCGGCAAATATCCGCTTTCCCGTAGAATATTTTGCTGATATTGAAAAGGTAAGCAAAATGGACATTGACCAAATTTTAACCGCACACGATTATTATCCGCTAGGATATAAAGCCGAGGGTAAAGAAGAAATTGAGCAATATCTTGATGGCTGTCGCGAGCCACTTTTAAAGCTTAAGGATTTAATAATTGCAAACCCCGAGACCAATGACCAAGGTATTTGCGATATTTATAATGTGGGGAAGGATATACCTACATTTCATTCGGGAGTTGTTAAGTATATAAGAGCAGCTATGCAAAAAGGAAAATTTTAACAAACAAAACCGCAAGATAACTTGCGGTTTTAAAATTTGTGCTGATTTTTAGTAATAAATTGGGTGTTTTTAGTAAAAATGTGGTGTTTTGTTGCTCATATAGTTTGCAAGTGATATAATGTAAAAAGAAAATTTGCGAGAGGGGATATGTTATGGTAAAACACATTATTCTTTGGAAATTAAAGGATGAATACAACACCAAAGAAGTAAAGAACGGTATAAAAAGCGCTTTGGAAGCTCTTATGGGGGTAGTACCCGGTCTTTTGGAAATTAAGGTACAAACCGAGTGCTTGCTAACTTCAAATGTTGATGTTTTGCTCTATTCTGTACTCGAAAGTGAAGAAGCCTTAAAGGGTTATGCTGTTCACCCTGCACACGTTGCAGCGGCTGATAATTTTGTAAGGCCTTTTACCGAAACCCGCTCTTGCATAGATTTTGAAGTATAATAAAGGAGATATGAAAATGAAGGTTTTAATGATTGGTGCTCATCAGGATGATAATGAATTCCGCTGTGGCGGTACTGCTTACAAATTGGTGCAAAAAGGTCATGAAGTAAGATTTTTAAGTATGACTAACGGTTGCGGCGGTCATCATATTTTGACCCCCGCTGAAACTACGGTAACCCGTGCTAAAGAATCAGCCGCAGTTGCAAAGCTTTTAGGCGTTACATACGACGTTTGGCAGGATAGTAACGACTGTATGTTAGTTGCCGACTTTGAAACCCGTCGCCGCCTTATCCGTTATATTAGAAAGTTTTCACCCGATGTTATTATTGCGCATAGAACTAACGATTACCACGCTGACCACCGTGCTTCAGGTCAGCTTGTAATGGATGCTTCTTATATGCTTATTGTTCCGCATGAATGTCCTGATGTTCCTGCAATGAGAAAAACTCCTATAATTATGTATAATGAAGATAGCTTTAAAGACCCAGATTTCCACGGCGACTTGGTAGTTGATATTGACGATGCTATTGAAACCAAGCTTCGTATGGCGCATCTTAATGTTTGTCAGGTTTACGAATGGCTTCCTTATACAAACGGGCAGGAAAATGAAGTCCCCGAAGGTGATAAGGCTCGTTTTGAGTGGCTTTGCGGTATGGACCTTAATAAATGGTATTCAGATGAAGAGGTTATGTCTAAGCCTATGCCTATAAGCCGTGGTATCCGTTTTGCACGCCCTGCTGCACGCTTTAGAGATAAGCTTATTGAAGAATACGGTCAAGAGCATGGCAGTAAAATTCGTTTTGCCGAGGCTTTTCAGGTTTGCGAATACGGTAGCGCAATGACCGAAGAAGTTAGAAAAGAATTTTTATCTTTATAATGTAAAGTAAGAAGGTCTTTAAATTGATAAAGAAAATCGATTACAAGTGGGTAATAGCGGCGCTTTGCTTTATAATGGTTTTTACTTGCTTAGGATTTTGCAGTTCTACAAGAAGCCTTTTTGTAAAGCCCATAACCGAAGCTCTTTCAATGGAGAGAAGCGTTTACTCGTTTACAGATAGCTTTCGTTTTATAGCGGTTGCTATTGTTAATATGTTCTTTGGCACACTTGTTTCAAAATTTGGTTTAAGAAAGCTTATAGCCGCAGGTTTTATATCGCTTACCCTTTCTATGACAATATACGCTACGGCAAATGTTTTTTGGCATTTCTATATTGCAGGCACCCTTTTGGGTATTGGTTTTTCTTGGACTACTACCACAATGGTAGGTTGTGTTGTAAACCGTTGGTGTAAAGAGAATAAGGGTACCATAATGGGCGCCATTTTGGCGGCAAACGGACTTGGCGGTGCGGTTGCTACTCTGCTTGTCACTAAGATTATAAACGACCCAAGCAATGCTTTTGCTTATCGCAAAGGTTATTGGATGATAGCGGCAGTTATCGCTTGCGTTGGTACGGTTGTAGTGCTTTTCTTTAGGGAAGCACCAAAAAGCACTTCGGCTACCCCCGCTAAAACCAGCGACGCACCAAAGAAAAAACGCCGCGGTAATAGCTGGGTAGGTATTGAATACTCTAAGGCTGTTAAAATGCCGCACTTTTATATGGCGGCAATATGTATTATGATTACAGGCGCTATTTTACAAGGTATTACAGGTGCATCGGCAGCGCATCTTGAAGATGTTGGTATAGATAAGGCTTATGTTGGCCTTGTTATGAGTGTTCATTCGATTTTCTTGGCTGTTTTTAAATTTGCAACAGGCATTATTTATGATAAATTTGGCCTTAAAACTACAGTTAACATTTGCTCTATAACAGCAGTATGTGTTATGTTGGTGCTTGCGTTTGTAAATCCTACACCAACAGGCAGAATTATGGCAATGGTGTATGGTGTATTCTCGGCATTGGCGCTACCGCTTGAAACAATTATGTTGCCTATCTATGCAGGGGACTTGTTCGGTGATATATCTTTTGATAGGGTTTTGGGTGTTTTTGTATCGGTAAACTCGGTAGGGTATGCGTTAGGCTCGGTAATAATTAACGGCTGTTTCGATATTTTTGGCAGTTACAAAGGCGTATTTATTGCCGCTGCTTGTGTTATGCTTGCTTTAACAATTGTTTTGCAATATGTAATGCTTGCAAGCAAACGTATAAGGCAACAAATAGAAGCTGCATAAAAAATTAAATAAGATTTTTAATGATAAAAAATGTGTAGAAGTTTTTCTTTTTTAAATTAAGTGTTATATTGTTTGAGAATATGCTTTACAACCAAAAACATTTATGTTACAATGCGGATAGAAAGAATTTTTTCAATATAAATAAGGTGGTAAATTATGAAAAAAATCACACTCAAAAAAGAAAACGAAAGCCTTGTATACTATGGCGGTACCTTTGAAGATTTAGGTTGGGGTGCGGTGCAATTCCCTAAGCTATATAATATGAAGGATGGTCGTATCGGCTTGTCGGTACATGATGGCAAGGATGATTGGATTGACCTTGTAGGTGATGACGGTGAAAGATGGTTTATAACCGATGATAAGGGCAAAACTTGGAGACCTGCCACAAAATTGGAAGTAAACCAAATGGGTACTATTCTTCCAAATGGTGATATAGTACGCGGACAACCTAATCCTATTATTAATATTCAAAATATGAAACCTGCAAATTGGGAATTTTGTACTTACCATATTCCAAGTGATGATTTATCCCCCAAAAAGAGTGAAGACCCAAATCAGTTACCTGTTCATATTCATTCTTATGGTGATAACTTTAACCGCACTTACGAAGTATATTGGCTTGATTCATTCTCGGATGATTTTATTGAAAAGCGTTTTAAATTTTATCGTTTAAAGAATGGTGAAACCGAAGGTAGTTATACCTATTCACCGGTTGAATGGAAATACCGTACAACCTGTAGTTTTACCGAGGGTGGAGATACTAAGTACCTTAATGGTGCAGGTATATATGTTTGCCGAGATATAAAGATAGCACCCGACGGCTCTTTAATATTAGCTCACTATACAGGTAATGGCGCAAACCCGTATAACGGTGTGTACCAAGGTACTACTAACTGCTATTTCTTCCGTTCTACCGATAACGGCGAAACTTGGAAATTACAAGGTTATATTCCTTATATTGCAAACGATGTTGAAGATAACCCGTTCGCTCACCTTGTGGGTGGTTGGGATGAGCCTACTGTAGAATTTATGGATGACGGTACCGTTATTTGTATACTTCGTACCTGTGACGTATTTAAGGGTGCGCCCGAATGGGGTCCAACCTACATTACACGTTCTACCGATATGTGTAAAACTTGGTCTAAACCTGAAAGATTTGCCGATATAGGCGCATTGCCACAGCTTGTAAAGTTACCTAACGGTATTACTCTTGCAGTTATTACACGTCCCGGTATATTCATTTATGCAACACGTGATGGCGTTAATTGGACAGAGCCTTTTGAAATTATGACAGGCGAAGACCGCAGTTATCTTGGTAACCTAAAGCCTGAACGTCCTAACTTCCACCAGTGGGCAGGTAGCTGTTGCAACTGTACCATTGTTCCAACGGGTGAAAACCGTGCAATGCTCGCATTCAGTGACTTCTATGTGCCGGGTGAAGACGGCTTAAAGCACAAGGGTATCAAAACGATTGAAATTATTGCAGACTAATTATGTAATTGGATGTAAGTTAAATGGAAAAAATTATACTAAAAAAACAAAACGAAACTGTCGTTTATACAGGCGGCACATTTGAAGATATAGGTTGGGGTGCTGTGCAGTTCCCTAAACTATGTAAAACAAAAGATGGCCGAATTGGTATGGCGGTACACGACGGTAAGGACGACTGGATAGAACAGATTGGTGATAATGGCGACAGGTGGCTTATATCTGATGATACCGGTAAGACTTGGAGACCCGCTACAAAAGAAGAAGTGAGTCAAATGGGTGTTGTTCTCCCAAATGGCGATGTTATTCGTACGCAACCTTGTGATATTATTAATATTCAAAATATGAAGCCCTTTAATTGGGAGTTTTGTACTTATCATATCCCGACAGATGATTTAAGTCCAAAGAAAAGCGCTGACCCTGAGCAATTACCAGTTCCAATTCACTCTTATTCCGATATTTTTAACCGCCGTTATGATATTTATTGGCTTGATTCATTCTCGGATGAATTTATTGAAAAGCGTTTTAAATTTTATCGCCTTAAAAATGGTGAAACCGGGGGTAGTTATACATATTCACCTGTTGATTGGAAATATCGTACAACCTGCAGTTTTGATGAAGGTCGAGCAGTAAGATACCTTAACGGCGCAGGTGTTAACGCTTATACTGAGATAAAGGTAGCGCCTGACGGTTCTTTAATACTTTCGCATTATGGTATTAATGGCGCGAACCCCCATAATGGTGTATATCAAGGTACTTGTAATACATATTTCTTCCGTTCAACCGATAATGGTGAAAGTTGGAAGCTCCAGGGTTACATTCCGTACATAGCAAACGATTTAGAGGAGAATCCATTTGCACACTTGGTAGGTGGTTTTGCTGAGCCTACTGTAGAATTTATGGACGATGGCACGGTTATTTGTATACTTCGAACCTGCGATGTATTTGGCGGTGCACCCGAATGGGGTCCAACCTATATTTCACGCTCTACCGATATGTGCAAAACTTGGTCTAAACCCGAAAGATTTGCAGATATTGGTGCATTACCGCAACTTATAAAGCTTAACAACGGTATTACCCTTGCGGTAATTGCTCGCCCTGGTATATTTGTATATGCTACACGCGATGGTGTTAATTGGTCAGAGCCGCTTGAAATTATGACCGATAAGGACCGTAGTCCGCTTGGTAATTTAAAGCCTGAGCGTCCTAACTTTCACCAGTGGGCTGGCTCTTGCTGTAACTGCACCTTTGCTACTACCGGTGACAACAGCGCTTTGCTTGCTTTCAGCGACTTCTATGTGCCGGGTGAAGACGGAATAGCGTATAAAGGTATTAAGACAATTGAAATAATTACTGATTAAGAAAATTAAAAACCTCGATGAATTTGAAGTGAACCCCAAAGTTTAGACAAAATTAAATATTAAATTGCTTGTGAATGAGTTCGGTATTGTACCGGGCTCATTCCTTTTAGTTTTAAGGATATTCTTTCGTTGTTGTAGTAATCTATGTAATGTTTCAATTCAT
>JAFQOJ010000050.1 GCA_017403265.1 Clostridia bacterium | reverse complement strand
TTTTCCTTTGTCACCCCGAGCGAAGCCGAGGGGTCTTATTTTAAAGATTTCTCACATTCGTTGGAAATGACAAACCAGTGTCATTTTGAGGAGTGAAACGCCAAAAGAATCTGTAATCCAAAAAGAACAGATTGCCACAGCCGACAAATCGGCTTCGCAATGACAAATTGTAGGGGAGGGGCTCTGCTCCTCCCGTTAAATTTTATGTTGCAAACGGCGCGAGCAATATCTCGGCTCCCGCCTCGGTCGGTGCTTCTTCTTTGCAGAGGTGTCCACAGGACACTCGCACCCCACGCCCTACAAAAAGATTTTTCGTATCTGCGTGTAACTACATATAAAAGAGCCACGAATTTCCGTGGCTTTAATTACGCATTAATAAATTTCTCATATCAAAAAACCACGCATTGCGTGGTTTTAATACTTTTATATCTAATATTTAAATTGTTCCTTTATAATAAAGTCCTCTTGTAAAGTTATTATCACAAGGCTTACCGCTTTTATAGGCGCTAATTACCTTTTCTACATCTTCGCGAGTTTCGTTTGTGAAAAATAAAACCTGAAAATCTATGCCGTAAAGCTCCTTTTGTCTATCAGCTAGCCATATCGGCACCGAGTTTAAAAGCTCGCTATAGCCCAAACGGCATCTAACAGGGAATTTTGTGCCAAGTCTATCGGTAAGCATGCCGTTTTTATCACAAGTGGTACAGTCCTTGCCGTTTTTTATAGGGCAGTTTTTAAAAAGCATAAGCGGAATATAGCCGTAGCTTACTATACCCTTAGGTAGTTTAGAATTAAGAGATTTAATATTGTTTAAAGTAAGCTCAGGTGACACTAAAGCCGCTGTAATACCAATATTTTGTGCAGTTTTTAAGGCTTCACTATTATGAATATTAAGTCCTGTATCAGCAATTACATTAAAGCCTAATTCTTTTGCAATTGCTACCGCTGAAAGATTACCGCAAAGCGCATTTTTAAAGCCCTTTTCTTTAAATTTTGCAAGGCGGTCAATAATTAGTTTTTCGCTAGTTATTCCGCGCGGTATATCAACAATATTTATAGTATTGTCTATGGGGTTTATTTCACTCTCAAGCGGAGCAATAACCGCCTTAATACCGCTTAAATCCTTAGGTATTTGTGATTCATTTTCTATGCGGATAACGATATCGGGAGTTTTGTCGCATTTTGTCGAAAAAGGGGCAAAAGAATACTCTAACTTGGCTTTTTCGCGGGTTATTTTGGCTCTTTCAAGTGATAAAAGCTCACACGCTTGGCGCCGTAGCGCATTAAGTTCGCTTGAAGGCATAAAAAGACCGTCATCAAGCTCTGCCTTAAAATCCTTTGCAAAATAGGGGGTATCGCCAAATTTTGTAAGGCTTTTATAAGCATCATCAAGCGAGATTGCCTTATTTTTTGCCGCTTGCGGTATGCTACCTGTAGCGGTGATTTGGTTATTGCCGTCGGTAAGTGTTAGGCTTATGGGCTTATTTTTTTGTATTTGGGCGGTAATATTTACTCCAACGCTTTTATACTCTTTTCTATACAACTCATGCAAAACGGGGAAGGCATCCTTTGCGGCAGTAACATCCTCCTTAGTGCGAATACCAAACATATCTCTGCCTAGTTTGTTTTCAAGATAACCGCTTGTAAAGCCCGAACGCGAAAATACATTTTTAAGAGTGTTTTGAAGTGCTAAGTCAGCACTGCCTTTTACAAGCGCATCTTTACAGGCTTTGGTTGCCGCGGCAACATATTCGGGGCGTTTCATTCTGCCCTCAATTTTAAAGGAACGCACCCCAATACCATAAAGGGTGGGTATATAATCTATAAGCGATAAATCCTTAAGGCTTAAATCATAGCCTGTACCGTGGTCGGCGGCAAAGGGTAAACGGCAAGGTCCCGCGCAAAGCCCGCGGTTTCCGCTTCGCGAGCCTAAAAATGCCGATAATAAGCATTGACCTGATACACTCATACAAAGTGCGCCGTGAACAAACACTTCTACCGTTATACCGTATTGGTTGGCGGCTTTACAAAATTCGGTAAGCTGTGAAAGTGACATTTCGCGCGCTACTACAACCTGTTTGAAGCCTAAACTTTTAAGCAATGGAAGGCTTGCGGGCGAATGGATACTTAGCTGAGTAGATGCGTGTAAGGGTAACTGAGGTAATTTTTCGTGCAACACGCGGGCAAGACCTAAATCCTGCACAATAATGCCGTCTATACCCAGATTATAAGCATCGGTTGCAAGCGCTAAGGCATCATAAAACTCGTTATCTTTAACTAAAATATTAAGGGTTAAATATACCTTAACACCCCGTACGTGACAAAAGGCGATAGCCTCTGCCAATTCTTCTATATTAAAATTTTCTGCATTGCGTCTTGCCGAAAAATCTTTAGCGCCAAGGTATACGGCATCGGCACCGCTACGGACTGCGGCGTAAAGCATTTCCTGCGAGCCTACTGGGGATAGAATTTCTCCTTTAAAATTCTCGGGCACGGTAATCACCTCTCTACTATATATTACCTTAATTTAGAGAAAAAGAAAAGTCTTTTTTCTTTACAACCGCAAATATTGTTGATATAATGATTGTAGTTGGTCGAAACGCAAGAAAGCGCTTAACCTTAACCATTATAATAATTACAAAAGACTAAAAGGGACTGATAATATGAAATATTTAGTTTTATTATGTGACGGTATGGCTGATGTGCCAAATGATGCTTTTTTAGGAGGCAAAACCCCTATGGAGCTTGCGCACAAGCCTATTATTGATAAATTGGCAAAAACGGCAACAGTAGGTATGTGCCGTACGGTAGGCGAAGGCTTAAAACCTGGCAGCGATGTTGCTAATCTTTCGGTTATGGGCTACAACCCGTACGACTGCTATACAGGTCGCTCTCCGCTTGAAGCGGCTTCTATCGGTGTGGATTTAAAGGATACCGATGTTGCGCTTCGTTGTAATATTGTAACGCTGTCAAGTGAAGCAAATTATGAAGATAAAACTATGGTTGACTACTGCTCGGGTGATATTTCTACAAAAGAGGCTGCCGAGATTATTAAAACAGTAGAAAAAGAGCTCGGCTCGGATATTTTTAAATTTTATGCAGGTGTAAGCTACCGCCACTGTCTTGTTTGGGATAACGGCACTACAGAGCTTGGTAATATGACACCCCCGCACGATATAAGCGGCCGTGTTATAGGTGAATATTTAAGCGATAACGAAAACGCTAAACCGCTTATTGACCTTATGAAAAAAAGCTATAATATTTTAAAAGACCATCCAGTAAATTTGAAAAGGCGCGAAAAAGGTCTCAACGAAGCTAACTCAATTTGGCTTTGGGGTGAGGGTAGAAAACCGATGCTTAAAGATTTCTTCTTAAAAAACGGTGTTAAAGGCGCAGTTGTAAGCGCGGTTGACCTACTTAAAGGCATTGGTATTTGCGCTAAAATGCAAACACCTGAGGTCTTAAATGCTACAGGTTATCTGGATACTAATTTTGAGGGTAAGGCAACTGCGGCTATAACCGCTTTTAAAGAAGGTAGCGACCTTGTATATGTTCATATTGAAGCTCCCGATGAGTGCGGTCACCGCGGCGAAGCGGAAAATAAGGTAAAGGCTATTGAGCTTATTGAACAGCGTACTTTAAAGCCGTTGCTTGAGTATTTGGATAACTGTGGAGAAGAGTTTAGGATTCTTATTATGCCCGATCACCCCACTCCGCTTTGCACAAGAACCCATTCTTCTGAGCCTGTACCCTTTATGATTTACGATAGCGGCAAACTAGAAAACGGAGTAGAAACATTCAACGAAAAGACCGCTTCTTCGACAGGAATTTTTATAGAGCATGGTCCCGATGTTATGGATAAATTGCTTGAAAAAATTTAGCAAAAATTTTTAAAAAATGTTATTATGTAAACTAAAACAACTTTAAAAGTTTTTCAACTTATCCACCAAGATTTTAACTGTTTTAGGGCTTGTACCACATAAAATAAAGGTTTTTCACGCTTTTTCGGTGGAAAACTATGTGGATAAGTTGGATAAATGTTTCGGTGAGTATAAAATACATAAAAAATTATGTAAAGTATTTTCCAATATTCGACAAAGTTTTCACATTAGAAAGAAAGGTATTATGAAACGCACAAAATTAAAAGACAGGCTTCTCCCACCGTACACTAAGGGAGAAGAAATATTCAATATGGTTTCGCATATAGTGGGTGGCGGAATAGGAATTGCTGTTGCCGCATTATGCATTGTAAAGTCGTTTCTAATTCACGATGCCTATGCGATTGTGGCATCGTTCATCTACGGTGTTTCAATGGTGGTTTTATACACTATGTCAAGCATATATCACGGGCTTATTCATATTACGGCTAAAAAGGTTTTTCAGGTCATTGACCATTGCGCAATTTTTTTGCTGATAGCTGGCACCTATACCCCGATTGCGCTTTGCTCTATTCGGGAATATAATACTGCTCTCGGTTGGTGCTTGTTTGGCTTTGTTTGGGCTATGGCAGCGCTTGGTATTACGCTTAATGCGGTTGACCTTAAAAAGTATTCTCTGTTTTCAAATGTTTGCTATATCGCGCTTGGTTGGTGCGTAATATTTATTGTTAACCACGCTATAAAAGCAATTTCTATGAACGGCTTCTGGTGGCTTTTGGCGGGCGGCATAGCCTATACTGTTGGCGCGGTGCTTTACGGTATAGCGGGTAAATGGAAAATTAAGTATGTACACTCAATTTTTCATTTGTTTGTAATCTTAGGTAGCTTGCTACAGTTTTTTGCCATTATATTCTATGTATTGGTTTGATTAAATACAGAGTTTAACAGTCAATAATATATAAAAATTTGTGAAAATTAAATAAAAGTTAAAAAATATTAAAAAAAGGTTGCAATTTTGTAACCTTTTTGTTATAATAAGACTTGTAAATGTTACAAATTGTAATTTTTTAGTAAGGACGTGGCTGTTATTTTTATGGATTTGTTAAAAGAAGCTTTTATTAAAGCTCTCAAATTCGCAAAGAAAAACAGAATATTAGTTAGATTTACTGCCTTTGCTATAGTGGCTATGGCAGCTTTGGTTATAAGTGTAGTTTCTTGTGGTATTAAAGTAGGATATAATGTAAACTATTGCGGAAAAAATATTGCCGTTATAGATAATGCTGAAGTTTTTAAAGACGCAAAAGCTAAGATTTTATTATCCCTTTCGGATAAAAAAGGCGAAAAGGAAATTTCCAGTCCAAAATTTTTACCTGTAGTTACTAGTGAAGACAATCTTGCAAGCAAAGACCAATTAGCAGATGCTATAATCGAAAATACCGAAAGTCTTAGCTCTTCATCGGCGCTTACGGTAAACGGTGAGGTTTTAGCTTATGCTAACCGTGCTGAGCTTGAAAAGCTTGTAGATGCTGCTCTTTGTAAGTATTATGTTAAGGGTGCAGAGAATACTTCCGCATTTTTAGATGATGTTAGCATTATTGATTCTTATTGCTTAAATGAAGATGTTAAGACTTCTAAAGAGGCTGCAAACATTGTAAATAAGTTGAAGGTTAAAACTGTATCAACTGTTACAAGCGAATCTTCGGTGAAATATTCAACTAAGACAATCTATACCAGCACTAAGGTGCGCGGTTATGAAAAGGTTAAAACAAAGGGCGTTAAAGGCATTAAAACCGAAACAGCGGTTGTTGAAACCTTAAACGGTAAGGAAACCGCAAAAACCGTTATTGCCCGTAAGGTTATTAAAGAGCCGGTAGAAAAGGTTGTAATAAAGGGCACCGCAACTTCTATGACATCTGCAACTGCAAGAGCGCAGGCTAAATCCGCAGGATTTATCTGTCCGCTTAATAAAGGCAGTATAAAGCAAATTAGTGCATATTGGGGTGACGGTAGAAACCACAAGGCTATGGACTTTTCAGGCAATGTTGGTACTCCAATTTTTGCCGCTAAGGCAGGTACTGTTGTATCGGCAGGCTGGGACGGTAACTATGGCTACGCAGTAGTAATCGACCACGGTAACGGATATAAAACAAGATACGCTCACGCAAATGCGCTTTGCGTTAAAAAGGGCGCAACCGTAAAACAAGGCCAGCAGATTGCAACGCTTGGTAATACAGGCCGCTCTACAGGTCCGCACCTTCATTTTGAGGTTATTAAAAACGGCGCAAGGGTTAACCCCGCACCGTATATAGGTTATTAAAAATTACCGCCTACAGTTAAATGTAGGCGGTTTTAAATTATAATTTAAAATCAAATTTTATTTCTTTATCATCTTCAGATGCTTCTTTGAAAATTTCTATTATTTTAATGGTCGTAAGTAACAAATACTAATCTATCATTAGAGCAAACAATCCTTGAAATATTTAGGTTCAAAGTTTATTTTTTTATTCCGGCTATAATATTATCCTCTAATAAACCCATATAATCACCTCCTTTGAAGATGATTATATCAAATGTTTTTGCGACATTCACCGCATAATTATAACATTAATAATAAAATTAAGCAATAATAAGTATAATATAGTACGAGCACCTTGGCATATAAAATACCGAGGTGCTTTTTTATGAAATTTTGGATTATAACTAAAAAACAGCTTATGCTTATGCTGTGTATGGCTTGTGCGATTGTGTTGGCTGTTGTGGGGTCGGTAGGTGTGTTTGCAAATTCAAACAGACTATTGCCGATTTACTGCGTAGAAACCGAAAAAAAGCAGATAGCCATTAGCTTTGATGCCGCATGGGGTAACGATGATACAGAGCAGCTTATTAAAATTCTCGGCGAATATAATGTCCCTGCAACCTTTTTTGTAGTGGGCGCTTGGGTGGATAAATATCCAGAGTCAGTAAAAGCGCTATCAGACGCGGGGCACCAGATACAAAACCACTCAAATACACACCCGCATATGCCGCAGCTGTCCCGCGCGCAAATGAAGGACGAAATTATCTCCTGTAACGAAAAAATTAAATTGGTTACGGGGGTAGAGCCCACACTTTTGCGCCCGCCCTATGGCGACTATGATAACGCGCTTATAGAAACTATGAACGAGCTTAAAATGTATACAATTCAGTGGGATGTTGAAACACTTGCAACAAAAGTAATAGTGTGATATAATATGCAAGGGAAAGATATCTTTTGTGGTGCTTCAAACAGTGAAAAAGATAGGATTTTCAAAGAAATACTTGATATTATATTTTCAAAAAAAGGGGATGTAGAAAGTGATAGCGATATATGCGAGACAGTCGGTAGACAAGAAAGACAGTCTTTCAATAGAAACTCAAATTAACCTTTGCACCAATTACATAAATGCCAGCCCACACTCTGAAACGATTGAGACATATCAGGATAAAGGTTATTCAGGGAAAAATATCCATAGACCTGATTTTACACGAATGATGACAGATATAGAAAGTGGCAAAATATCAAAAATCGTTGTTTACAAACTTGATAGAATAAGCAGAAATCTTTTAGATTTTATGAGTATGTATAAAATCTTTAATGAGCATAAAATTGAGTTTTGTTCCGTAAACGATACTTTTGATACTACTACCCCTATGGGTCGCGGTATGTTAAAAATAGCAATGGTTTTTGCGGAAATGGAACGAGAGTCAATTCAACTCCGTGTTAAAGACAACTATTACGAACGGATAAAGGATGGTAGGTGGGCGGGTGGTCCAGCCCCTTATGGTTTTAAGAACGGAAGAACAAAAAGCAATATACCTACACTAATTAGAGTTAGCGAAGAAATTACCGCAATTAAGTTAGCATTTAATCATTATGAAGATGATTTTGCAATGTCTCTTGGTAAGGTGGCAAGATTACTTGAAAAAAGGGGATACCAAAGCAGAAAACGGAAAACATTTGACAATGTTACAATCGCTCGTATTTTGCAAAACCCCGTTTATGCAATAGCGGATGAAACCTTATATAAGTATTTCAAAACAAGAAAAGCAAAGATACTTAACCCCATAGAAGAATGGGATGGAACTCGTTCCGCAGTAATAGTCGGTAAAAGGGTTGCAAATAACAACACAAGAAAATATACTGACTTGTCAGAACAAACAGTTTATTTAACTAATTTTAAGGGTTTTATAAAATCAAGACAATATGTTAAAGTGCAAGAAAGATTGGCACAAAACCAACAAATCAAAAGGGCAAATGCACCGACAAGAATGGAAGAATTGGCAGGGTTAGTTAAGTGTGGCAAATGCGAAAAGCACTATGCTATTAAAATGTATAATGCAAATAAACTTGATTGCTATGGTAATCGTTCATTGCATTTATGCGATGCTACTTTCAAAACAGTCAATTTTGAAGAATTAAGAAAAAGCATTCGCATAAAAGTTTTAGATGTTATAAAACACTTGGCAGAACGAGTTGAAGAAAGCGAAAGAGGTTATAAAAAAATTGAAGAAGAGTTAAATAAATTAGTTGAAGAAAGGGATAATCTTGTTTCCCTTTCTCGTGGTAAAACGAAATTAGAAAAAGCATTTGCAGATACCATTGAAAGAATACAAGACCAAATAGAGCAAAAGGAATTGCAACTTTCAACATATACTCCTATAAGATATGAAGCCTTTAATTTTGACCTTATTGAAATGGAACTTGCTAATGTTGAAAAAGCAAAAGAGATTTACCGCAAACTAATTAAAAGGGTTTTACTTGAAGAAAACGGCAACTATACAATAGAGTGGAAGATATAACAAAAAAGATATGAGAGATTTTTAGTTTTCTCTCATATCTTTTTTAGGCTCTTTGTCAATAGTTGGGGTAAAGAGTTAAAATGAAAATGTTTTATGCAAGCAGTCGCAATTAAGCGGCTGCTTGTTGCGTTTTGAGTTGTTGATGAGAAAATATATGTAAAATACGGTTTCTGAATCGCTTAAAATT
>JAFQOJ010000049.1 GCA_017403265.1 Clostridia bacterium | reverse complement strand
GGCTTAACGTCATTAACCATCTTGTAACCCTTGATTACATAAGATGGGTTGTGACAAGCAACGAAGTCTGCCTTATTGATGTAGTATGGGCTCTTAATGGGCTTATCACCAAATCTTAAGTGAGAGATAGTAATACCGCCGGTTTTCTTAGAGTCATACTGGAAGTATGCCTGAACGTATTTATCGGTGTGGTCACCAATGATTTTAATAGAGTCTTTGTTAGCACCAACGGTACCGTCACCACCAAGACCCCAGAATTTGCACTCGATGGTGCCTTCTGCAGCAGTGTTGGGAGCTTCTTCTTCATCAAGAGAAAGACCGGTAACGTCATCGTTAATACCAAGAGTAAACTGAGCTTTAGGAGCATCCTTAGAAAGCTCTTTGTAAATAGCAAAAATGCTTGAAGGAGGAGTGTCCTTAGAACCAAGACCGTAACGACCACCGGTAACGGTGTCAATCTTTCTGCCGGTCTTAGCAAGAGCAGCAACAACGTCTAAGTATAAAGGCTCACCTAAAGAACCGGGCTCTTTAGTTCTGTCAAGAACAGCAATCTTCTTAACAGTTTCAGGAATAGCTTCAACAAGCTTTTCAGCAGAGAAAGGACGATAAAGACGAACCTTTACAAGACCAACTTTTTCGCCTGCTGCAACCATGTAATCGATAACTTCTTCTGCAACGTCGCAGATAGAACCCATAGCGATAATGATTTTTTCAGCATCAGGTGCACCGTAGTAGTTAAAGAGTTTGTAGTCAGTACCAAGTTTAGCATTAACCTTATTCATATACTCTTCAACAATACCGGGAACTGCATCATAATATTTGTTGCAAGCCTCACGATGCTGGAAGAAGATATCACCGTTTTCGTGAGAACCACGCATTACAGGATGCTCAGGATTAAGAGCGCGTTTGCGGAATGCAGCAACTGCATCCATATCGCACATTTCTTTAAGATCATCAAAATCCCAAACTTCAATCTTCTGAAGCTCGTGAGAAGTACGGAAACCATCAAAGAAGTTTAAGAAAGGAACACGAGATTTAATAGTAGCAAGGTGAGCTACTGCACCAAGGTCCATAACTTCCTGAGTGTTGGTTTCAGCAAGCATAGCAAAACCGGTTTGACGGCAAGCATAAACGTCAGAATGATCACCGAAAATGTTAAGAGCGTGAGAAGCTACGCAACGAGCAGATACGTGGAATACGCTGGGGAGTAACTCACCGGCGATTTTGTACATATTAGGGATCATAAGTAAAAGACCCTGAGAAGCGGTATAAGTAGTGGTAAGAGCACCGGCGTTAAGAGAGCCGTGAACTGTACCTGCAGCACCTGCTTCGGACTGCATTTCGGAAACCTTTACGGTTGTACCGAAAATGTTTTTAAGACCCTGTGCAGACCATTGGTCAACGTAGTCGGCCATAGGGCTGGAAGGGGTGATGGGGTAAATACCTGCAACTTCAGTAAACGCATAGGATACGTGAGCAGCAGCGTTGTTACCGTCCATCGTTTTCATTTTTCTTGCCATGGACTTTATCCTCCTTAAAATTATAGGCTTGTCCTCATAAAAGAAAGCCTTTAAAAATGAAGTAAAATCATAAAATGGGCATAAAAACCCATAACATAATTTTCTACATTATATAATAACACTTATTGCGCAAAAAGTAAATAGCAAAAATGTAAAAAAATCATGGAAAAAAGCGAGAAAATTATAAGATTGATAAATATTTAACAAATTTAAACCTTAAATACAAATATACAAACCAAATTTATAGATAAAACTGTTGACAAATAGCTAAAAAAAATGTATTATACTATCTGTATGATTGGAATATAATGTATTTCGGTCATATAATAATCGCCCATAGGGCTAAAAAGAATAGGAGTATTTTTAAAATGGATGATCCTGAACCTGCCAACGTGATTTTTCAATTGCTTTTATTGTTGGTACTGATTTTACTTAATGCATTCTTTGCTATGAGTGAAATCGCAATTATTTCGCTTAATGACACTAAAATTAAGAAAATGGCTGAGGATGGTGATAAGCAAGCTATTAAAATTTTGAAGCTTACAGAAAATCCTTCAAACTTTCTTTCCACCATTCAGCTTGGCGTTACCCTTGCAGGATTTTTAACCTCTGCATCGGCTGCCGAAAGCTTTGCCGACCCACTTACAGCTTCTTTATCGGGCTGGTTGAACATATCGGCAAATAGCAGTATGTACGGTGTTATAAGCGGTGTTTCTATGGTGCTTATTACCGTTGCTATTTCTTATTTTTCTCTTGTGTTAGGTGAACTTGCCCCCAAAAGAATTGCTATGCAAAAGTGTGAAGCAATTTCCTTTAAGGTTGTTGGTGTTTTACTTTTTGTAAGAGCACTCACACGACCATTTATTAAAATTCTTTCAGTTTCAACTAATCTTGTTGTAAGAATGTTAGGTTTCGATCCTAATGCTAGTGAAGAGGTTGTTACTGAGGAAGAAATCCGTATGCTTGTAGATGCGGGTGAAGAAAAGGGCGTAATTGAAGAAAGTCAAAAAGAAATGATAAATAACATCTTCGATTTTGATGACGTTCCCGTAAGCGATGTTATGACCCATCGCACTGAGATTGAAGCGGTAGAAATCACCGATAAGATTGAAGACGTTGTAAAGCTTAGCTGTGAAAACGGTTATTCCCGTATTCCCGTTTATGAAGATGAGCTTGATAATATCCGCGGTATAATCTACGTTAAGGACTTGCTTCCCTTTGTTGGTAAAACAATTCCAAGCGGTAAAAAGCTTGCTAAACTTATGCGTGAAGCAGAGTTTGTTCCCGAATCTAAGCGTTGCGGTGATTTATTTACAGAAATGACCGAAAAACGTGTGCAAATGATGTTTGTTGTAGATGAATACGGCGCAGTTACAGGTCTTGTTACTATTGAAGACTTACTTGAATCTATTGTTGGTAATATTCAGGACGAGTATGATGATGAAGAAGAGGATATCGTTCAGCTTGATGATAAAACCTTTAATTTTGACGGTACAACCGATATTGAAGAGGTTGAAGAAACCCTGGATATAAAAATTCCCGAAGGTGAGTATGATACTTTGGGCGGACTTATAATGTCCGAGCTTGGTAGAATGCCCGAGGAAAATGATGAAATCATTTGTGAGGGCTATAAGTTCATTGTTGAAGAAATGGATGAACGCCGTATAGACCGAGTAAGGATAGAAAAGCTTCCCGAAGAGGATGAAGAGTCCAAAGAGGACAATGATTAATTAAAACCAATAAAAATGTTCGGCTGTCTTGCTAGCAAGGCAGCCGAATTTATAAAGTAGGTGATTATAATTAAAATCGGTAATATAGAGTTTAGTGGCTTTGCCGCTTTAGCCCCTATGGCGGGTGTGGCAGACAGAGCTATGAGAGAAATGTGTATTTCTCACGGTGCCGCCTTTTCGGTAGGTGAGCTCACAAGCTCTAAAGGGGTAAGTATGGGGGATAAAAAGTCCAAAACCCTGCTTTCCTGTAACGATGCCGAGCGCCCAATGGCTTCGCAAATTTTTGGCGGAGATCCTATAACAATGGCTGAAGCCGCGAAGGTTGCCGAGGAATTTAATCCCGATTTTATAGATATAAATATGGGGTGCCCTGCGCCAAAGGTTATAAGCTCGGGCGGTGGCTCGGCAATTCTTAAAAATCCCGAACTTGCAGGCGAAATAGTAAATGCCGTTGTAAACGCCGTTTCCATTCCCGTTACTGTTAAAATTCGTTCGGGTTGGGACACCGACAGCATTAATGCCGTAGAGGTTGCTAAAATAGTTGAACAAGCAGGCGCCGCCGCTATAACTGTACACGGCAGAACAAGAGCGCAAATGTATGCACCATCGGCCGATTGGGGGATTATAAAAGCTGTTAAGGATGCCGTAAAAATCCCCGTAGTCGGTAATGGAGATGTTGTTACTGCTTTGGATGCCGCAAAAATGTATGAGCAAACGGGCTGTGACCTTGTAATGGTTGGCAGAGGAGCAATGGGCAGACCTTGGATATTCAGCCAGATAAACGCCTACCTGGGTAGTGAACAAATGTTACCCGACCCACCTCTTTCACAAAAAATGCTTACTATGATAAAGCAAATAGAGCTTATGAATAAGTACAAAGACCCCCATAACGCAATGCTGGAAGCGAGAAAGCATACAGCTTGGTATATGCACGGACTTCGCGGCGCCGCAAATCTTCGCAAAATGTGTGCCACCATAACCACTATGGATGACGTGATAAATATAGCCAAAACGGCTATGGAAGAGAATGAGGAATAGATAAAAATCGCTTGCTGATAAATTGTAGTTTATAATCACAAATAACCTATCTATGCAATCAAAAAGCCTCCCGCTTTGGGAGGCTTTAATCATTTTATTGTACTTCTTTATCCTTATATACCCTTGAACCGGTAGCACCTGTTTGACCTTGATATTTACCGTTGTATGGATTAAGTGCCACATCATCCATTTCAGCAAAAACAAGTTGTCCAACACGACGACCTGATTTAAGTTCAATGGCACAACGGTTTGCATTGAAAAGCTCAAGTGTAATTTCACCCTTAAATCCAGGGTCAACCCATCCGGCATTTTGAATAAACAGTCCCATACGTCCCAAAGAACTTCTACCTTCAACAAAGGCGGTTAAATCATCGGGCAGTTCAAAATATTCCATTGTGGTAGCCAAAACAAATTGTCCGGGGAGTAAAACATAGGTATCGGTTTCAATAGTTTTATACTTTATTTCATTTTCTAAAGTAATAACGCCTGTTGAAGAATCTTCTACAATGCTGAATGTGTTGCCAAGTCTTATATCAACACTTGCGGGTTGGATTTGTTCAGGTTCTATGGGCGTAATCGTAAGACTTTTTTCTTCCAACATTTTCATTATGGTTTTATCGGATAAAATCATTTTTTACTCTCCTTATTTTACTATACAATGTTTTAATATTTTCTATAGATGCCTTTAAAACATCTTCGGTCCTAATGCCTTTTATTTCGGCAACCTTTTGGGCTGTGAAATATATTAAATCACTTCTACATCTTTTACCTCTGAAAGGCTCGGGGGAAAGGTAGGGGGCATCGGTTTCAAGCAGAAGTCTGTCAAGCGGTAAATCTGCAACCACCTCTACTAGTTTACGTGCGTTTTTAAAGGTAACAACACCGCCCACACCAATGTACATACCAAGCTTTAAAACTTCCTTTGCCATTTCATTACTGCCCGAAAAACAGTGTAAAACTCCCTTTGGCTTATGCTTTTTAAGTATCTCCAAAGTGTCATTATGGGCCTCACGGTCGTGAACAATAACGGGCAAATTAACTTGTTTGGCAAAATCAAGCTGAGCTTCAAACCACTGCTTTTGAATATCGGCAGGGTGAGTGTCCCAGTGGTAGTCGATACCGATTTCTCCAATGGCAACCGTCTTTGGGTGAGATAACAAAGGCAATAATTTTTCGGGCGAAAAAATTTCTCCATTATATAAATCCTCGGGATGCACACCAACGGCAGAGTAGAAAATATCATAATTTTCTGAAAGCTCGACTATTTTTGCCGAGCTTTCATAGTTTACACCGTTATTTATAACTCCTACCACGCCGTTTTCTTTCATTTCAGCCACAACGGCGGATAAATCCTCTTTAAAGGCTGTATCATCAAAATGGGCGTGGGAGTCAAAAATCGGTAGTTTGTTAGGGTTAATAGTTATATCCATTATCTTATTTTAGAACCTGCGGGGATATTATCAAGGAAAATAACCCTTACATCATTTTCGCCTGCATCGGCGGCAAGAATCATACCTTGGCTCTCCACTCCGCAAAGGGTGGCGGGCTTAAGGTTAGAAACAACAATTACGGTTTTTCCAACAAGCTCTTCGGGCTTGTACCAAAGGGCAATACCCGATGCAACAGTTCTTGTTACTCCGCTACCATCGTCAAGGGTGAGTTTAAGAAGTTTCTTTGCCTTTTTAACGGGTTCACAGGTTAAAATCTTAGCGGCTTTAAGCTCAACCTTAGCAAAATCATCAATGGAAATTTGCTCCATAGTTACAACATTTTCTTTTTTGGCTTCTTCCATTTGCTTCTTAGATTCCTCTTCCATTTCGGCAAGTACCTTTTCGGTATCAATTCTTGCAAAAAGTGCCTCGGGAGTAGCAACTGCATAGCCATCATAGAGACCGAATTTTAAATCATTTAAAGCAATGTCGTTCATAATACCAAGCTGTGAACGCATCTTCTCACAAGTTTCGGGAATGATGGGGTAGAGCAAAATGCTAAGAAGTCTAATACACTCTAAAAGGTTGTAAAGCACACCTTCAAGGCGGTTTTGCATAGCCTCATCCTTAGCCAAAACCCAAGGAGTAGTTTCATCAATATACTTGTTGCAACGCTTTGCAAGGTTAATAATTTCATTAACTGCCTCGGCGTTGTGGTATTTATCCATAAGCTCAAAATAACGGGTAACGGTTTTAGCGGCGGTTTCAACCAACTCATTGTCAAATTCGCCTTCTAAATGCTTTCTAAATACCTTGCCATCAAAATACTTGTTAGTCATAGCAATGCTACGGTTTACAAGGTTGCCTAAAGTATTTGCAAGGTCGGTATTATACTTGCCAATAAATGCTTCGTGGGTAATATTACCATCCTGCGCAAAGGGGATTTCGCTAAGCAAATAGTAGCGAACTGCATCGGTGCCAAAGCGTTTGGCAAGCTCATCGGCATAAATAACGTTGCCTTTAGATTTACTCATTTTATCCTCGCCAAAAAGCAACCAAGGATGACCAAGCACCTGTTTGGGTAATGGTTCGCCCAAAGCCATAAGAATAATTGGCCAATAAATAGTGTGGAAACGAACAATATCCTTACCAATAACGTGCAAATCTGCAGGCCAATATTTTTTGTATTGTTCAGAACTTCCGTCGGGGTCATAGCCAATACCCGTAATGTAGTTTGAAAGAGCGTCTATCCAAACGTAAACAACGTGGTCGGGGTCAAATTCAACGGGAATACCCCATTTAAAGGAGCTTCTTGATACACAAAGGTCGGCAAGACCGGGCTTTAAGAAGTTGTTTATCATTTCATTTCGGCGGGAATCGGGCTTAATGAAGTCGGGGTTTTCCTCATAGTATTTCATAAGTCTGTCGCCGTATTTTGAAAGCTTTAAGAAGTAGGAGTCCTCTTTAGAATCTATAACATCTCTGCCACAGTCGGGACATTTGCCGTCTACAAGCTGAGATGGGGTGAAGAATGACTCACAAGGCACACAGTATTTGCCCTCATAGGTGCTTTTGTAAATGTCACCCTGCTTATAAAGCTTTGTAAAAATCTTTTTAACTGTTTCTTTATGGTAGTCATCGGTAGTGCGAATAAAATTATCATAAGTAACGTTCATACAGTTCCAAACCGATTTAATCTGCTCAGAAATTTCGTCAACGTACTGCTGTGGACTAATACCTTTCTCGGCTGCCTTCTCACCGATTTTTTGACCGTGCTCATCAGAGCCTGTCTGGAAAAATACGTCATAACCTTGCATTCGTTTGTAACGTGCAATCATATCGGCAAGAACAATATCGTAGGTGTTGCCGATGTGTGGCTTACTTGATGTGTAAGCGATAGCGGTTGTTAAATAAAACTTTTTGTTTTCCATTTTATTATCCTCCTAATGTTTTACAAATGAGTAAAATCATATACTAAAATATTATACCAATTTTTAACTTAGTTTACAAGAGTAAAATGATAAAAACAAAAAATTATTTTGGTAAAAAAAGCACAATCTTTAAGATTTTCTCAAAGATTGCGCTTTAAAGTTATTTATTTAGTATTTCCTTGATTATATTCAAAAGCATAAGGATCTAACATTTCAAACTTCTCAGGTGGGTTTCCAAGGTCGGGAACCTCCATAATAACGCCGCCCTGCATAGCAGATTCGTGTGCAACAAGACCGGGCATACTGTATCTTGCAACCTCCCAAATGTTTGTGGGAGAAAGTTTACCTGTTGCGGCAGCTTTACAGAAATCATCTACAATAAAGTGGTGAGTGCCGTTGTGGCCGTTTCTAAGATTTCTAAAGCTTTCGGGCAAACGACTTGCATCTTGAATGGGGGACATATCAAAAAATCCTGCGCTGTCGGCAATTTGCTGAAGACCGTCTTCATAGTCCTTTTCAAGAGCGTTCATAACGCCTTCAGGTAAAAGCATTTTACTAACGTCTTTCATTATAACCTTAGTATTGCATTCAGGATTCCAACGGCTGAAAAAGTGCTTTGCTACGGCAAAGGAATAACAACCATCTGTACCGTTGAACTGTGTAATAAAGGTCTCAGGGCACTTCCAACCGATGTTGCGGTTTTCACTAATTCTCATTACACCGCCGTTTGAAAGCTCGGCAACCAAGGTTTCGTTACCAAAAGGATTACCATAAAAGTTTTGACCTTCGGTACCGTAAATATCGGTGTTGGTAACGCTCTTGTAACCAAAGCCGCATACCTTTTTAGCATATACACCGGGCAAACAGCTAAGTATCATTGATGTAGAGTGGGTAGGATAGAAGAAGGGTGGAATACCTGCAAACTTTTTCCAATCATCACCGCCAGAGCTTTTAAAGCTACCTTCCATATTTCTAATATCGTGGTTGTACTGTGCTTCGCCGTAGGTGAATTCGCCCATTTCGCCGGATGCAAACTTTTCACGGCAGAAAATTGCGGCGGTGCGGTAGTAACCTGTTTCGCCCATAGAGTAGGTAAGTCCGGTTTCTTCTACAAGTCTTGCAATTTCTTTGATTTCATCAATAGAAATTGAGCAAGGAACTGCAGAATAAACGTGTTTGCCATTTTTGAGAGCTTCAATAACAAGCGGACCGTGAGAATAACGTTGGGTGAATATAGCAACTGCGTTAATCTCTTCAGATTTCACAGCCTCTTCAAAGCTTTCGATAATCGGAACTTCAAAAACTTCGCTATATTTTTGGGCTCTTTCGGGGATAAGATCACATACAAAAACCTTTTCAACCTCGGGATGAGCCTTAAAAAGTGGAACGAAGTGCTTTGCAAATCTTCCGCAACCAATAAATGCTATTCTTATTTTTTTCTCACTCATTTTAAATTCTCCTTACATTGTTATTAAAAATATTGCTACAAGAGCAATTATTATGCTGATAATACTTTTGGTATTTAGCCGTTCTTTCATTAAAACTGCCGCCATAACTGCTGAAAGTATAAGATTCGCACCCTGAAGTAATGGGTACATTTGAGATGCGGGAATTGTGCTGGAGGCAATAGTTTTTGAAAGTAAATTGATATATAGAAAAATGCTGTAAATTACGTAAAAAGCAATATATTTTTTGCTCTTTAAAAACGAAGGTTGTTTTTGAGAACCTCGATTTTTTATTGCTAGCCATACTAAAAACTGAACTATGAATGCTATAGCGTAGGTGTAAAAGGTGAATTTAGAGGAAACACCTGTAGTTTCTGCGCGATATACCTTTTGCGAAAAATCTGCAAGTGTAGTGCCAAGTCCACCAATAATAAGTGTAATTAAACCGGATAGCGTGATTTTACCTTTAATGGTATTGTTGTAAAGTGACATTATGTATACCACAACAACAAGTAAAACCATTCCAATAATTTTATAGGTGCTTATTGGTTCGTTATATACAACAAGTCCTAAAATGCCGGTTACAATAGAGCCAAGCATTGTAAAAACACTTAAAAACATATACGCTTCATTTTTATAAGCGTAAAGCCAAGCGACACAAAACATAGAATTGAATATAGCAGAAAAAACGCATATTATAAATTCAGTAAGAGTAAGAGAAAAAGCGCCAAAACCATTTTGGAAAACGACTACAAAAAATCCCAAAACTCCGCATAAAAAACAGCGTATAATATTTACAAAAAGAGCGTCTTTAAAGTATTCAACCTTGGTGCTGGTTAGCTTACCAACGTAACCTTTCGCAAGTCCTGCAAAAAGAGCGAAACTGAGTAATAAATAACCCATAATTATTTACCATCGCCGAAGTCAGGGACATCTAAGGGGATTCCGCCCTGCTTTGCTGATTCGATTGCTACAAGACCGGGGACAGTATAGCGTGCCGCAGCCCAGGCGTTTAGGATTGGTTGTTTTTTATAATATACTGCCTTTAAAAAGTCATCAACAAGGAATTTGTGTGTTCCCATATGACCGTTATCAAGACTATCAAATTCCTTGGGCAAGCGGTCAATTTCCTTTTGCTGAATTGGGGAATAGTTATTCCATTGCCACTCACCGTTTGCTACCCTGTTTTTGAAATCGGGAAGGTCTTTATTTGCGGTCATATCAAAGGGGTTTACGTAGTCACTTACGTCGATTAAATTAACCTTTTCTTTTGGAGCGGTAAAATCTTTTTCAACAAGTATATGTTGGGCGTTACTAAATTCATAGCTTCCTTTTGTTCCATACAGAGAGGAAATATAAGAACTTGGTTTTCCCCAACCAAAGCCTCTGGCTTCAGTAACACGTGCAGTACCGCCGTTTGCAAGCTCCATTAAAACGTATTGGTTGGTATGTTCATTATTCCACATATTTTTGTCTTTGTCAAATGCTTCATCCTTAGATTTATCTGCAAAGCCAAAACAAGCAACCTTCTTAACGTAAGAATCAACTGCTGAAATTATCATAGCGGTGGAGTGGGTGGGATATAAAAGAGGGGGCATACCGCGTTCTTCGGCTATCTTTCCGTAACCAATATCATTTATATGATGATAATACTGCGATGCTCCGTAACTGAAATCACCAAATTTACCTTCTTTATATGCTTCTCTGCAATACATAGCACAGGGATAGTAATAACAGGTTTCACCCATTAAATAAATAAGACCCGTTTGTTTTACTAAATCTACAATCTCTTTGCACTCTTCAACGGTGGATGCCATAGGAACTGCAGAGTAAACGTGCTTGTTAGCCTTTAAAGCACGTGTTACAATTTCACCGTGAATATGACGCTGAGTGAAGTTTATAACACAATCAATTTCCTTATTATTTAAAACATCTTCAAAAGAATTTATAATTTCAACGCCAAAACGTTCACTGTAAAGTTTAGCTTTTTCGGGGATCAAATCGCACACGTAAACTTTTTTGGTGAGGGGATGAGCCTTAAAAAGTGGAACGAAGCATTTTGCAAATCTTCCGCAACCAATAAATGCTACCGTTAATTTTTTGCTGTTCATTTGTTATTCTCCTTTAAATTGTATTGTGTTTTATGACTTTATAATATCATAGATTTTAAGAATTTAATATGGCTAAATTCGACCGAAAATTGTGTTTTTTGGACTTTTAAGTGTATTGCTTTTTAAAAAATATATGATATAATATTGTTGGGTGATGGTATGAAACTTTTGCAAAAACATATAAAACCCTTTGTCAGAAAAGCGTTAATAAACGTTTGGGTTGGAATGAAGTATAATGATGTTTTTATAAAAACAAGGGACTGTCGCCTTTTTTACGTAATGTCAGGCAAGGGCGGAATTGAAATAGGCGGTGTTAAATATCCCTTATCTGCAGGGAGCTTGGTGTTGTTCCAAAGCGGTACAGAATACCGATGGGATGTAGGCGATATGAAACTTTGTATAATTAACTTTGACTATACCTTTGTTGCTGAAAGCATAACCAAAAGTTCTTCACCAATAGCTTCGAAAGATTTTAATAATAGTGGCTTTGCGCCCATTTATGAGTTTTTGGATATAAACTGTCTTAACAACCACATAGTCTTAAACGGAGCATTTTCTGTTGGCGAAAAAATTAAAGAACTTACCATTGAAAACAGTATAAAAGATGCCTTTAGTAAAGAATATACATCATCGTTACTTAAAAATATAATTTTAAATATTGCACGTATAGCAAGTGAAACTACAAACACAAAAACCAAAAATGATGCAGCGCTTGCGAAGGGCGTTATTGAATATATTCAAAACCACCTTACAGAAAATATAAATAATGAAGATATTGCAAATTATATGAATTTTAATATATCTTACTTGAATAGAGTTTTTAAAAAATACACCAAGATGACAATACACGCCTTTTTGCTTGAGCGAAGGTTAGAATTAGCTATGGAAAAACTAAAAACTGAAACTATTTCTGTTAGTGAAATAGCACTTTCCAGCGGCTTTACAGATATACCTCATTTTACAAAAATTTTTAAAAAATATGTTGGTAAAACACCAAGTGAGTATAGAAGTTCGGTTTAAAATTAAACCTTGCTAATTTATTAATATATGTTATAATGTAAATAGTTTTTAAAAAACAAGGAGCAAATATGTCGTTACTTTCCGCTAGCGGTCTTACAAAAACCTTTGGGGACCGAGTTTTGTTTGAAAATGCCGCTTTTGCGGTTGAAAAAGGGGATAAAGTAGGTTTTATTGGTGCAAATGGTGCAGGTAAAACTACCCTTTTTAAAATAATAATAGGTAATGAAGCTTCTACTAAAGGCGAAGCGGTGCGTCAGGCGGGGCTTAAAATCGGCTATTTGGAGCAGCACGCCTGCAGTAATGAAAAGCTTACCGCACTTGAAGAAACTCTAACGGTATTTGCCGACCTTCAGCTTATGGAAAATGAGTTAGAGCAGTTAAACCTAATCCTTTTAAATTCAAGCGATGAAAAGCTTATAGAGCGTCAAGCGCTACTTACCGAAAAATTCCAAAACGAAGGTGGACTTACTTATTTTAGCCGCACCGAAGCCGTGCTTGCGGGACTTGGCTTTTCAAAGGAAGAGATTGCACTTCCCGTATCATCACTCAGCGGCGGTCAGCGTTCAAAAATTGGTCTTGCAAAGCTTCTGCTTTGCAAAAACGATTTAATTTTGTTAGATGAGCCTACCAATCATTTAGATATTGACTCTATTGTATGGCTTGAAGAATTTTTAATTTCGTACAGTGGCGCCGCAATAATAATCTCCCACGACCGTTTCTTTTTAGATAAAGTTACAACCAAAACAATGGAGCTTGAAAATCGCAAAATTTACTTTACCAAGGGAAATTTTAGCAGATATATGCAGCTTAAAGCGGAACGGGTAGAAGCCGAGCGCAGAGACTATGAAAATAAAAGCCGCGAGATAAAAAGAATAGAAGGTATTATTGAGCAACAAAAGCGTTGGAACAGAGAGAAAAACATTAAAACTGCCGAAAGCAAACAAAAGCAGATAGATAGAATTGCCAAAACTATGGAAAGGCCTGAAAGTGAATCTCACAACGTAAGAATAAATTTCACAGTGAGAAATCAAACAGGCGCAACCGTTTTAACCGTTACAAATGATAGATGCGATTTTGATAACGTTACTCTTTATAAAAATTCTTCTTTTACAATTGAGCGGGGAGAAAGGGTTTGTCTAATTGGGCCTAACGGCGTTGGTAAATCAACCCTTTTAAAAAGGTTGGTAGCGAACGAAGGCAACGCATTTTTAAGGGGTGTCGGCGTAGAGATAGGGTATTTTGATCAGTTTCAGGATAGTCTTAATCCAAAGAACACTCCGTTTGAAGAGGTTCATAGCACCTACCCGTTTATGACCGATACCACCGTTAGAAATGCCTTAGCCGCGTTTGAATTTAAGGGCGATGATGTTTTTAAATTGAATAACGAGCTCAGCGGTGGAGAAAGGGCTAGAGTTGCTCTTTGTAAGCTGGTGCTTTCGGGAAATAATTTTCTTGTTTTAGATGAGCCTACCAACCATTTGGATTTATATTCCCGCACATCGCTCGAAAAAGCTCTTCAAAGCTTTGAGGGTACTCTTTTTATAGTATCTCACGACCGATATTTTATAAATCGCATAGCCGATAAAATAATTCTTTTAAAGCCTGATGAAACGGTTACAATCAAGGGTAATTATGATGATTATTTAGCGTGGTGCGAGAAGAATGCCGAGGCACCTATAGATTTACCCCAAACAGAAGAACCTATAAAAAAGGGTAAAGAAGATTATATAAATAAGAAAAAACAGCGTTCAGAGCTTGCTAAACTCAGAACCGCCGTTTCAAGATGTGAAAAAGAAATTGCCGAGCTAGAAACAAAGTCGGCAGAGCTTAAGGCTCAAATTGAAGCTTGCGGAACCGATTACCAAAAGCTAACAGAGCTTACAACTCTTTTAGAAGAGATTGATACAAACCTTCTTTTAAAAATGGATGAATGGGAAGCGGCTTCGGCAGAGCTTTCTAAAATGGTTGAATAATATTTTGGAGGTATATATTATGAAAAAAGAATTAGAAAAAAGAAATTTACCACCACTTAAATCACGCGAAGAAATGATTGAAATTTTACAGCGTGAGGAATACGGTTATTTGCCAGATGTTGAATATAAAATGGAAGTATCTGACCCACTGGTTATTGATGGTCGCTTCGCTAGTGCAGGTCGTAGTGGTTTTGGTAACGGCGCAGTATCTTTAAGTTTTGTAACGCTTACCATTACTACAGAGTATGGCAGCCACAGTTTTAAAGTATATAGATTATTGCATAAAGATTGTAAAAAACGTCCAGTTGTTTTGCTTAATAATTTTCATCCTGCAAACGCTTCTTTCTATTTTCCGGTAGAAGAATTAAGCGAACGTGAAGTAGATTATCTTGTGTTTGTTAATAAAGAAATGTGTACTGATGATAACGATTTTTCTAACGGTTTAGCTTCTGTTTTACTTCCTAATGGACAGGATACAGATACTACTTGCGGTAAGCTTATGATATGGGCTTGGGGTGCTATGCGTGTTATGGATTATGCCTTAACCTTGCCAGGTACTGACCCCGAAAACGTTGCCATTTTAGGTCATTCACGCCTTGGTAAAGCCGCACTTATAACCGCTATGATGGATGAAAGATTTAAATATGCTTTTTCAAATAATTCCGGTTGCTCAGGCGCCGCTTTATCAAGAGGTGGTACAGGTGCTATCAACCCTGACGCTCCTATGGATTCCGGAAGGGGAGAAAACATTTGTGATATTACAGATAAATTCTCTTATTGGTTCTGTAAAAACTACCTAAAATATAGGGAAAATATGTATCCCGATGATTTTGACCAACATTATTTAATTGCATCAATAGCACCTAGATTTGTTGTAGTAGCATCCAATGCAGGTGATGATTGGGCAGACCAAAAATCAGAGCAGATGGGCTGCCATGCCGCTAGTGAAATGTGGGAAAATAAAGGCCTTTTAGGCTTGGTGGATTGCAACGATTTTGCAAAACCGGGCGATGCATTTTTAAAGGGTAGATTAGGCTATTTTATGGTAGATTTCGTACACTTCTTATCACGCCATAATTGGCACAGATATTTAGAGTTTATTGAACTTCATAAAGACGAAAAAATTTAATATTTAAAATAATAACAAAACCCTTCTTGGTTTACATACCAAGAAGGGTTTTAATACTTAGAATAACTATAAGATGAATATTTGCTATATTATTAATTTTTTCGAATATTATAAGTGCTTTACTTAGACGATATACTATGCGAATCGTTTTTGATTTTTAAAATATATAGCAAACAAAATGTTACTAAAGAAACAATTATTTATTATAAGAACGTAAAATAAAAAAAGTTCCACTTAATAAAATGATCAATGATAACGAAAAAGCCAAAGCAACTAAAAACTTAGAGAAAAAAATAATATTAGTTAAACAAAGACATATAATTCCTAAAATATGCAAGATACAAATGTATTTTTGTTTATTTTGATAATTTAAATATGAACCAGCGATTAAACCAATCGAAATTCCATAAAGAATGGCATAAATAAGATTATTTGATAATAAATTTATGGCATTCATAAACAAAATCGTTCCTGAAACCAATATAAATGATTTTAAGTTTTCTAATTTCATATATATTACTCCTAGCTTAATATATCAAATACAAAAGAATACCTGTACTTATACCAGCAGCAATTATTGCACCCGCAAAAGTGTAGGGAAGCACAAGACTAACACCTAAACCAGTAATTCCAATAAAAATATTTTTAGTTGCTTTTTGGTACCAAGAAGCACCGTTAATCCATTCCCAAGCATATTAAGCAAAAGCTTTAGTATAATTTTATTAGGAATAATTATGGATTTGTATTTTTAGATATATGATTTTTTAAAAGTTTATTTATAAATATGCTATAGGTTAAATATTTATATGGTATTAAATAAAAATAAATGCCGCACCCAAAAGATAACAATACACTAAAATATGGATTTGCATTATCAATTCCACCATACAACATTAATAATACTAAATAAATACCTACAGCTAATAATTCCCAGTGCAAAAACGAAAAGCTTAAGAGAAAATATTTACCAAAATTTTTCCGCATTACCTTAAAAGATGCTTTTATATTGCCCATAGCATTACCGCCACTTGCAGCAAGATAATTACATGCAAAGAACTTGTAATTTACAACTAAAAAGATAAATAAATTTAAGGTATTTAAAATAATGGTATATGTATTTGAATTCATATAGCTCGTATTTATTGATTTTGCAATGCTATATATCGCGGTAAGACCTGTAGGTATTAAATTAATTAAAAATATATTAATTATATTTTTAATAGCCTTGTTTTGATTTTCGCAATTTGGATTATTTTCACTGTTTATACAGTTTTTGCTTACCTTAAATAATTTAACTGTAACAAGCGGAACTACCAGTAATTTTATTGTTAAATATAAAAATAAGGTTATGGAGCCCATAAAAGAATCAAGAATTGCAAAAGTATATTCTCTTAAAAACAGTTGACTAAGCGCATTAAAAATCATAAGCAATAAAGCGGGACCTAAAAGCATTTTGTAATTATTTTTAAGCACTACTTTAGCTTCCTTTTTGCATTCTTTAATCATAAAAACACCTCCAAAAATTATCATTAAAAATAGTTTCTTCACCAATAAGTCCTAAACCGTATACATATACCGTATACACAGGTCAAATGGTTGTTTGTATCGTAGGTGAAATTACTGCCCTCATAATTTTCCATAGAATAAGTGATATTGCCTGCTCCATCATATGCAAAAACTTCATCTTTTGATGTGTTATTAGCAAGATCTATTACAGTGCGCTTTGTTACTCTAGACTGTGCATCATAAGTATAACACGTTCTTACATTGTTTGCAAGGCTTGTGATTGTTAATCAATTTTATATAATTGTATTTTGACTACATAAATATTTAAATATCTAATGAGGACAACTAGTGTCCCAATAATTTAAATGAAATAAAAAACAGGCAGAGGATAACCCTGCCTGTAATCGGTAAAAATGATATTAGTTTATTATAATGGTGTATGTAGTTATATAACAAAAAACATTAATAACATTAAAAATCCATCGATACATCTCCATCATCTGGAAAAACAAATGTTTCAATCACTTTACCATTTTCATCAATCTCAATATGCTCAACCCTTATTTCTGTGCATACTTTGCCTTCGAAAACTTGCATAAGAGCACAGGCCATTGTAGTAAAAGGAAAGTACCAACCATTATCTTCGGCAGATTCAACAACTGTAGTGAAATCTTCCGAAATTTCAAATCCACAAGTGTGAGCATCTTTCATATAATCTGAAAAATCCTTTGAATAATCAATTGATATTCCTATATCACGAGAGTCATCTAACAACACACATTGTAATACTTGTAATGGCAAAAATGTGTTTTTCCATTCGGATATGACAGTGTCATTTAACGCGATAATTAAGCACCCATCTTTGTCAACTTTAGCTGACAAATAATTGTTTTCTAAAAATGTATCTTTCCCTTTGGAATTACAAAATTCAGTTGGAGATACACCTTCAAACATAGCTGTACATAACATCGGAGATATATGTAGAGTTGTTGAATTAGTTTTGAAAGTTGCACATGATGTTAAAAATGTTGTGGTTATGATAATTGATGATAATAAAAAGGCTACAAAAGATTTGATTTTCATTTTAATTCCTCCACAAACTACAAATATTTGAGCGATTTAATATGCTATAAATATATTAAAGAAATGCAAATTGTGGTCCTGGAATCAGTAAAGAACCTATAATTAATAGCATACCCAAAGCGGAATTTTCTGTGGCAAAATTCATCATTCCTTCGCTCACCTCAACCAAGCCATTGCCAATATTACTAAAGAAATCTCCAACATTCTCCATAAATGAAGGAGATTTTTCAGTAACTGTATCAGGAACTACCACAGGAGGAAAAGGTGGATTTTTTGTTTTATTTGTCACAATTCCCATTGTTGTTGCCACAGAAATACCTTCTGAATATTGTGAACTTATCTGGTATTCGATACTCACTGTCATATCATAACCAATTGTCATAGAAGCGGATATTGAATTATAATTATCAATGTTCGCAAAGACATAGAACCGTCCCTTTTCTTTTCTATCTCGCTTCTTCTTTGGATATGCTTATATTACTGTTTGAAAATATCAGCAATTTTATATTTGTTGACCAACATCCAATTTTGAATAAACAAAACTATCATTATAGACCAAAGGCAAGCTAGTGTCCATAATATAAAACCTAATCCGATCTTATCTGATAAAGTATTTGAAAAAACACGAGACAGTGTAATCGCCAAAACAGCGGTTGTGGATATTGGCAAAACAAATACACCTATCCCTTTATCTTTTTTAGCCCATTTCTTTTCTGTTTCTTTAATTGACATTGTCTCTAAATCTTTGAGATATTTTCTTCTGCGTATAATATTTATAAAAGACAATACAACACATACAATAAAAACAATTATATGTAAAAAGGTGATTTTTTCTTGATATTTTACAGAAAAAACTATTGAACCATAGAATAACTTCAACATTGTAATCGACATAACAACTGATGCATACTTATAAATTTGTGTGGGGATTTTAAAGTTTAAATACCATATTGCAAAAACAATATCCGTAATTACAAGTATAGAAATACATATTATATTAAATACTGTCATTCCCATTTTACAAAGTAATAAATTAATTATGAGGACAGCTATTGTGACACCCACATCAAACCATATTAGAGTTTTAGCTAAAGATTTATTAATGCCACTGTCCTTGCGTAATTGTAAAAATGCTAATATTTTTTCATCGGTCATATTAATTATTCTCCACTATATCATCAATATATTCTTCTTGTATCCAATTGAACAAAAGGTCTGCACCCCAACCAACAAACAAGCCTGCGGCAAGCCCAATCACTGTTCCCAAACCAGATGCTATAGCTGTGCCTACGGATGCAAAAACTTCATCTTTTGATGTGTTATTAGCAAGATCTATTACAGTGCGCTTTGTTACCCTAGACTGTGCGTCATAAGTATAACACATTCTTACATTGTTTGCAAGGTTGGTGATTAGTAAAGCTTTTTAGATTTCTTTAAAGCAACCCCCTTCTTGGTTTAAATACCAAGAAGGGGGTTGTTATATCTCAACTTCTTCAAAACCGCTTTTTCTTAAACGGTAAATTTTGTTTATACCCGCGTTTTTTATATGGTCTAATGCTATATCGTAGCCAAAATCCAAGGTATCTGTAGCGTGGGTATCGCTATTTACCATAATCCTTGCACCCTTTTCGCCAAGATATTTTAAAACCGGAATATCGGGGTAGGGAGTGGTGCGGTATCCCCTTGAAATAGCTCCTGTATTTATTTCAAAAACAATATCGGGGCGTTTTTCTAAAATGGCATCAATAGCGCCAAAAACAAGCTTTAAATACCATTCATCATTGGGATTGAAATAGTCATTGTTTTCATTGAATTTTCCAACTAAATCAATATGACCTACAATATCTATATTTTCTCTCAAAGCGGCGGTAACGGTTTGCGAATAAAAATTTTCAACTAAGTTTTTTATACCGCCAAAAGCCTTAATTAACCTTTCAAACTGCTCTTTGTTATCATCAACCGCATACCACTCATTTTCGGTGTGAAGCTGATGCACCGAGCTTATAAGAAAATCGTACTTAAAATCGGGCTTAACCGAGTCGGCATCAAGCTCTAAGCCTAAAAGAATTTCCATCTTGCCATCATATTCTTTTATAATCTGTAAAGCTTCTTCGCGGTAAGATTTTTCTTTCTCCATCTTCATTTCATAGCCCGCTTTATAAGGCAGATGCGAGTGTGATGAAAAGCCAAAAGAAACAAACCCTAAATCATAAGCCGCTTTAGCCATTTCAGAAAGCGTATTTTTTCCATCGCAATAGGTAGAGTGGGAATGCATTGTAGAAAGAAGATTCATTATTGCATTTTCTCCTGCTTAACCTTGTGGTCTACAACGTGGCGTTTTGCAAGCTCTTTTGTAACGTCATCAACAGAAATACCCATTTCAATCATCATAACTGTAATGTGGTAGAGTAAATCGGCAATTTCAAAAACGGTTTCTTCCTTGTCGCCGCCCTTAGCACCAATAATAACTTCGGTACACTCTTCGCCAACCTTTTTAAGAATTTTATCAATACCTTTTTCAAAAAGGTAGGTGGTGTAAGAACCTTCTTTTTTATTTACCTTGCGGTCAATAAGCATTTCATAAAGACCTTGGTAAGAGAAGGCTTCATCGCCTGATTTAATATCGTTAAAGAAACAGCTTTCGCTGCCTGTGTGGCAGGCGGGACCGTTTTTAATAACATCAATGAGTAAGGTGTCGCGGTCGCAATCGGTTTTAATGGAAACAATTTCCTGTGTGTTGCCCGAGGTTGCACCCTTGCGCCATAACTCCTGACGGCTACGGCTATAGAAACAGGTTTTACCCTCCTCAATGCTTATTTTAAGAGATTCCTCATTCATATAGGCAAGCATTAAAACCTTGCCTGTAAAGTGGTCTTGAACTATTGCGGGGATAAGACCATCGTTATTATATTTTAAATCAAACATTTTAAACCCTCATTTCAATTTCGTTAGCCTTAAGATATTCTTTAAGCTCTTTAATATTTATTTCTTTAAAATGGAAAACCGAAGCGGCAAGACCTGCATCTGCAACACCTGCCTTAAAAAGCTCTAAAAAGTCTTCTTTTTTGCCTGCGCCGCCGCTTGCAATAACGGGAATTTTAACTCTTGACTGAATTTCAGCAAGAAGCTCTAAATCAAACCCGTTTTTCACACCATCGGTATCAATACTGTTTACAACAAGCTCGCCTGCACCGCTTTGTTCGCCGTTTACAGCCCACTGCAAAGCATCAATACCTGTATCTACTCTTCCACCTGTTGAGAATATATGAAACTTGCCGTCAACACGTTTAATGTCCATAGAAAGCACAACGCACTGGTCGCCGTATTTTTTTGCCGCTTCGCCAATAAGCGCGGGATTTTTAATAGCGCCCGAGTTAACCGATACCTTATCGGCACCGCATTTAAGCACGCGGTCAAAATCTTCTAAAGTGTTAATTCCGCCACCAACGGTAAGGGGTATAAAAATTTCACTTGCAACGGTTTTAAGCACATCGGTAAAAAGACTTCTGTTTTCATACGAAGCGGTTATATCATAAAATACAAGCTCATCTGCACCGCTTTGGTTATAAAATTTAGCGAGGTCGATAGGGGATGAAACATCCTTAATACCATCAAAATTAACGCCTTTAACAACGCGTCCATTTCTAACGTCAAGGCAGGGGATAATTCTTTTAGCCAGCATTTAAAGTTCCCCCTTTGCTATTTTTATGGCACGGCTTAAATCGAGCTTTCCTTCATAAAGCGCTTTGCCTAAAATAGCGCCGTAGGTACCCATATTGCGAAGTGTTTCAATTTCGCTCTCAAAGGTAATACCGCCTGATGCTACAATGTCTAGGCCTTTAATTTCGCCGAGTTTTTTATAAACTTCAAGGTTAGTACCGCTCATAGCGCCATCTTTAGAAATATCGGTATAAATTACAGTTTTAACACCGGTGTCACGAAGTCTTTTGCAAAATTCAAAAGAGTCGGTTGTAGTTACTTCTTCCCAGCCGCTTACCGCTACCATACCGTCTTTAGCATCAACGCCAACGGCAATAGCATCGCCAAACTCTTTAACAGCCTGCTCAACGAAGGGATAGTTTTTAATTGCGGCAGTGCCTAAAATAACTCTGCCAACGCCAAGGCTTAAATAACCTTCAATTCTTTCCATATTGCGAATACCGCCGCCAACCTCAATAAAAAGACCTTCGGTATTAGCCAAAGCTTTTATAGATTCAAAATTGGCAAGAGAGCCATCTCTGGCACCATCTAAATCTACAACGTGCAGATTATTAGCACCCGCTTCTAAAAATTCCTTTGCCACTTCGGTGGGGTCATCGCGGTAGACCTTCATAACATCATAATCGCCTTTGGTAAGTCTTACCACCTTGGCGCCTCTTATATCTATTGCGGGAAACAGTTCCATTTAATTATCCTCCAATTCAGCGAACGCTTTAAGCAGATTCAGTCCAACATCGCCGCTTTTTTCAGGATGGAACTGCGCACCGTATACATTTTTGTTTTTAACAAGACCGGGGACGGTTACTTCATAGTCCGAATATGCAAGTAAAGCTTCATCGCAGTTTTTTGCATAAAAGGAATGAACATAATAAACATAATCGCCGTTTTTAGTGTATTTAAAAATTGGGTCGGTTATATCGTTAATGCAAAGGGAATTCCAACCCATATGCGGAATTTTTATGTCACTTTTAATGTCATCAGAAAGTGGGCAAACTTCACCCTTTATAAGACCTAAGCCTGTATGCTCGCCATACTCAAAGCTCTTTTCAAAAAGCAGCTGCATACCAAGGCATATGCCTAAAATGTATTTTCCCTTTGCTGCTTCTTTTTTCACAACCTCGGCAAGACCGCTATTGTTAAGCAACTTTACGGCATCACCAAAGGCTCCTACACCGGGGAGGATGATTTTATCGGCAGATTTTATAATTTCGGGGTCGTTTGTAACAACAGTTTCTAAATTTAAAAAATTAAGGGAGCACTGTAATGAATATAAATTTCCGCACCCATAATCTACAATCGCTATCATTTTATACTCCTTAAATTACGCCTTTGGTAGATGGAATTGCGCCGTCAAGCTTAGGGTCAATTTCAATTGCAATTGCCAAAGCTCTTGCAACTGCCTTGAAAATACCTTCAATAATGTGATGTGAATTTCTGCCATCTAATTTTTTAATGTGGAGATTAAGCTCAGCTGAACGAGTGAAGGCGGCAAAAAATTCTTCTACAAGCTCGGTATCAAACTCACCAACCTTAGGGGAGGGAATATCGGCATCAAAGCCTAAATATGCTCTGCCGCCAAAATCAATAGCGGCAAGAATTAAGGATTCATCCATAGGCAGAATAATGTGTCCGTAACGCTTTATGCCGGCTTTATTGCCTGAGGCTTCTTTAATAGCTTCGCCCAAAGCAATACCAATATCTTCAGCAGTGTGGTGAAAATCAACCTCGGTATCACCCTTGCAGGTAACTTTTAAGTCTATACGGCTGTGCTTTGAAAATAAATCAAGCATATGATTTAAAAAACCGCAGCCTGTATCAATCATATATTCGCCCGTTCCGTCTAAATTAATGGAAAGGTTGATTTGTGTTTCATTTGTGTTGCGTATAATTTCTGCAGTTCTCATTTAAATCTATCCTTTCAAAATATCTTTTATTTCATTCATAACAGCTTGCATTTGCTCTTTGCTGCCAACCGTAATGCGAACAAAATCTTTAATTCTTTCTTTGCTAAAATATCTAACCAAAATTCCGCGATTTTTAAGTTCTTCATAGAGCGCTTTAGCAGAATATTCGGGATGCGATGCAAATATAAAGTTTGATTTAGAATTTAAAACCTTAAAGCCCATTTTAGTAAGCTCTGCTTTTGAGTATTCGCGGTTATCAATAATTTTGTTTATGCAGTTATCATAATAAGCCGAATCCTTAATAGCTGCGGTTGCGGCACGCATTGTAAGGGAATTTATGTTATAAGGGTTAAAGGAAAAGCGCATTGTTTCCAAATCTCTTATAATTTCGGCATTTGCTACTGCAAAACCAACCCTAAGACCTGCAAGCGAGCGGCTTTTAGAAAATGTTTGAATAACCATAAGATTATTATATTTTTTGGTAAGCTCTGCGGCGCTTGCTTTACCAAAATCCATATATGCTTCATCCATAATAACAAGGCGGTCAGGGTTTTGATTTACAAGAGCTTCAACTTCTTCTAAAGAAAGCATAAGTCCGGTAGGAGCATTTGGATTAGCAATAATAACAGGGCAGTTAAAGCTTTTGTAATCTTCTACCTTTACTGAAAAATCATCTCTTAAAGGCACTTCGGTTAAATTAACCCCAAAAAGCTTGGCATATACGGGGTAAAAGCCGTAGGTAATGTCGGGGCAAGCTAAACTACCGCCTCTGCCGCAGAATGCCATTATCGAAAAGGCAATAACGTCATCTGAACCGTTGCCAACAAAAATATTTTCACGGTTTACGCCAAAGTTTTCAGCTAATGCATCGCGAAGCAGAGAAACTTCGGGGTCAGGATAAAGGTTTAAATCGTTTATAACCTCAGAGCTGATTGCCTTTTCAACATTTGGTGATGGTGAAAAGGGTGATTCATTTGTGTTAAGCTTAATATAAGCCTTGTCTTTAGGCTGTTCACCTGGGGTGTAAGGCTCTAAAGCCGAATATAAATTGCTTAAAAATTTACTCATTTTAATTCACTTCTTATTAGTTGTTTTCAAATCTTTTAGAAACGGCTCTGGCGTGGGCAGAAAGGCCTTCTTTTTCTGCAAAACGAACAACATCATCCTTAACTTTTGCAAGAGCGTCGTTTGTATAATAAATAAATGAAGATTTTTTAATAAAATCATCTACCGAAAGGGGAGAGCTAAAACGTGCTGTACCCGAAGTTGGAAGCGTATGGTTAGGACCTGCAAGATAGTCGCCAAGCGATTCGGGGACGTTTTTGCCAAGGAAAATTGAACCCGCATTTTTAATGAGATTTAAAAGTGCAAATGGGTCATCCACACAAACCTCTAAATGCTCGGGAGCAATAATGTTACTAATTTCTACTGCTTGCTTCATATCCTTAACAATAATGATTTTGCCGTTATCATCAATGGAGGTGCGAGCAATCTCAGCTCTGGGGAGCTCGGGTATTTGCTTTTCAAGCTCTGCCGATACTGCATTGGCTAATTCTTCACTATCGGTAATAAGTACGGCGGTTGCAAGCTTATCATGCTCGGCTTGGGAGAGCATATCGGCGGCAACGTATTTGGGATTACAACTTCCATCTGCCAAAACTAAAATCTCGCTAGGACCCGCAATCATATCAATATCAACTAAACCGTAAAGCTTTCTTTTAGCGGTAGCAACAAATATATTACCGGGGCCAACGATTTTATCCACCTTAGGCACACTTTCGGTACCAAGAGCGAGTGCGGCAACCGCTTGTGCGCCGCCAAGCTTAAAAATTCTGTCAACACCCGCGATTTTAGCGGTAGCAAGAATGTAAGAAGGAATGTTTCCATCCTTATCAGGTGGAGTAACCATAACAATTTCACTAACTCCTGCGATTTTAGCGGGAACTGCGTTCATAAGCACAGATGATGGGTAGCGTGCGGTACCGCCCGGTACATAAATGCCAACCTTTTCAATAGGTGTGATTTTTTGACCCAAAATAACACCGTCAGCATCATTCACAACAAAGTTGTTTCTAACCTGATGGCTGTGAAAATTATGAATATTATTTTTTGCAAGCTCAATAGTAGCAAGGAATTCTTTATCTTCCTTTTCATAGGAGGCATCAATTTCTTCTTTAGATACTTCTAGACAAGAAAGCTTTGCACCATCGAATTTTTCGCAGTATTCAAAAAGGGCTTTATCGCCATTTTGTTTTACATTTTCAATAACACCCGAAACAATATCCTCAACACCCGTTTCTAAATTTATATCACGGGTTAAAATGTCCTTAATTTCGGTGTTTTCAATATTCAGGATTTTAATCACTTATTTTTCCTCCAATACTTTTTGCAAACGTCCGCAAAGTAAATCAATTTCATTTTGTTTAAAGGTGTACGAAGAACGATTTGCAATAAGTCGTGCACTTATAGGCAAGAATTTTTCTAAAACCTTTAAGTTGTTTTCCTTCAGGGTTGTACCCGTTTCAACAATATCTACAATTACATCCGAAAGACCAACAAGCGGCGCAATTTCAATTGAACCGTTTAGCTTAATAATTTCAATTTCACGGTTAAAGGACATATAATGCCTTTTTGCGATGTTGGGAAATTTGGTTGCTACGCGAATTGGTCTGCTTTGATCTTCTTTATAATCATTGGGAGCGGCTACCGACATATGGCACTTGCCAAGCTTTAAATCCAAAAGCTCGTAAAGCGAAAGACCGCATTCATCTAAAATATCCTTGCCCGCAATGCCAATATCGGCGGCACCGTGATAAACATAAACCGCAACGTCCGATGGCTTAACTAAAAGGTAACGAACGCCGTTTTCCTTGTTTTCAAAAATAAGTTTACGGTTATCATCAAAAATTTCGCTGCAATCATAACCAATAGAGGCAAAAAGCTTATAAACCTTGTCGCCAAGGCGACCCTTTGGTAATGCTATGGTAATCATTCTGCCACCTCCGTTAAATTTCCGTTTTTGTACTCGAAAATTTTTTTGGCTTTAATGCAATCGGGCTTTTGATGTTCAACGCGTACAGTTTCGCCCCTTTGGCATAAGTCGTTTACAATCTCGAAAAGCGTTGAATTGCTTTGCTCATAGATAATCAGAGCATCACAGTCAAACTCTTTGCTGTTAGGGTAATGAAGATTTAATCCGTCAAGATAAACGGCAAAGCCAAAGGCTCCGCCATCACCGCGGATTTTCTTTGCAAGACTATCATATCTACCGCCCGACAAAACAGGGGAGGGAGAATTTTTAACATAGCCTTGAAGTAATATTCCGTTGTAATAATCAAGGTGATTAAGTACGGATAAATCTAATTTCAGTTTGCTATATAAATCCATTTTGTTAAGTGTGTTGTAGAGGTTAAAAAGCTCTTCGTAAGCGGCGGCAGTAGCCTCACCCGTTACAAGATCTTTCAAAAGGGGTAAAACCTCACCAAGAGTACCGCTTATTGAGGAAATTTTTATAAGGCGTTCAATAATTTCGGAACTAACACTGTTTTCTTCACACCAGTTTAAAAGGTCGTGGCGGTTTTTACGCTTAATAAAGCCTAAAATCTTTCTTCTGTTCTCGCCAAAAATACCTGCATCCTTAAGAGCTGAAGAAACAAAGGCAATATGAGAGATTATAAGGGTAAAGTCTGAATCAATTTTTTCAAGGCTTTTAAGAGCAAGTAAAACTATTTCGGCGGTGGCGTGTGAATCAACATCTCCCAAAAGCTCAATACCGCACTGCTTTATTTCCTTGCAGTCGTGAGTGTTTTCGGAAATGCGGTATACGTTTTCATTGAAATAGTAACGAGCGTTAGCAAAGGGGATAGTGCGCGCATTTTTTACAATAGACAGGGTAATGTCAGGCTTAAGCGCCATAAGCTTACCGGCAGAGTTATTAAAAGCAATAATTCCGTCGGTAGAAAGGAAATCCCTGTTGTCGCTGTAAAAGCCGTATTCTTCAAATTTACTCATACAGTATTTTTGATAACCAAATTGCTCATAAAGCTTAGAAAGCTCTAATGGTAAACGATCTTCGGTGGGAAGAGAATTTATAAAGTTCTGCAATGTAAT